>NZ_JBSEFI010000003.1:0-236993 GCF_053570605.1 Flavobacterium sp. U410 | reverse complement strand
GTTGCAGCAGCTTAGTGTAAAAATTGACATAAGTAAAAGAAAGTGTTTTTTCATTGTGTTATTTTTTTTAGAATCTATTCTCTCCATTTGACTGCTAAATCAATGAAACTAACAGCAACAAACTTAAAGTTTTTACTATTAGAACAAGTACAGAAAAAATGTATATTTTGTTAAAAAAAATAGGATTGTTTTTAGAAACAATCCTATTTAAGTTTAGCATCTGAAACAAGTTCAGATAGACAATGATACATTTACAACGGAATATTTCCGTGTTTTCTTTTTGGTGTGTCTACCACTTTATTTTCTAAAATACTGAATGCTTTTAGTAATTTTCTACGGGTTTGATTTGGTAAAATTACCTCATCAATAAATCCGCGTTTTGCTGCACTATATGGATTAGCAAACAACTCCGCATATTCGGCTTCTTTTTCTGCCAATTTCGCTACCGGATCAGCCGCTTCGCTAATTTCTTTTTTAAAGATAATTTCTGAAGCTCCTTTTGCTCCCATTACCGCAATTTCGGCTGTTGGCCAAGCAAAGTTAAAATCTGCTCCAATGTGTTTTGAGTTCATTACGTCATACGCTCCACCATACGCTTTACGTGTAATTACAGTCACTCTTGGCACTGTAGCTTCGCTAAATGCGTACAATAATTTGGCTCCGTGAGTGATAATTCCGTTCCATTCTTGGTCTGTTCCCGGTAAGAATCCCGGAACGTCTTCTAACACTAACAACGGAATATTGAAAGCATCACAAAAACGCACAAAACGCGCTCCTTTAATAGAACTATTTACATCTAAACATCCGGCTAAAACCATAGGTTGGTTCGCCACTACTCCAATACTTCTTCCGCCTAAACGTGCAAAACCAACAATGATGTTTTCTGCAAAGTTTTTATGCACTTCATAGAAACTATCTTCGTCAATAATTCCTTTGATTACATCGTGCATGTCATACGGTTTATTCGCATTATCCGGAACAATAGTATCCAATTGCTCACGAATTTCTTCTCCTAAAGTATATGGTAATTTTGGCGTTGTTTCTCTATTGTTTTGCGGAACGTAGCTCAATAAACGTTTGATATCTTCTAGACATTCTACACCATTTGGTGACGTAATATGTGCCACACCCGATTTAGTTGAATGCGTACTTGCTCCACCTAATTCTTCTGAAGTTACTTCTTCATTGGTTACCGTTTTTACAACGTTTGGTCCGGTTACGAACATGTAACTGTTGTTTTCGACCATAATCGTAAAATCGGTCATTGCCGGCGAATAAACCGCTCCACCGGCGCATGGTCCCATAATTGCAGAAATTTGCGGAATCACTCCGGACGCTTGTACATTTCTAAAGAAAATATCAGCATAACCACCTAACGAACGAACCCCTTCTTGAATACGCGCTCCACCCGAATCGTTTAAACCAATCATTGGTGTTCCTGTTTTTAAAGCCATATCCATTACTTTACAAATTTTCTCAGCATGCGTTTCTGACAACGAACCACCGAAAACTGTAAAATCTTGTGCAAAAACATAAACCGGTCGTCCATTGATTGTTCCGTAACCTGTTACCACACCATCTCCATAATAGGTTTCTTTTTCCATTCCGAAATCAGTTGTACGATGTGTTACCAACATTCCGATTTCTTCAAAAGAACCTTCGTCTAATAAATACGACACACGCTCGCGAGCTGTTAGTTTCTTTTTAGCATGATGCGATGCAATTCTTTTTTCGCCTCCGCCTAATTGGGCTAAAGCTATTTTATCTTGTAATGATTTAATTTTATCTTCCATATTCTTTAAGATGAAAGAAGAAAGAAAAAAAGAGAAAAGATTTATTTAAAACTTATAAACTCTTGCTTCTTGCCTCTTGTTTCACTTTTCTTAATTGGGTAAACGAACTATTTTTTGATCTTCTAAATATTGTTTTAAAGCAACTAAAGCAGCTACTTCGGCTTCTTTTTCGGCTTGAGCTTTTAATACTTCGCTATCGTAATATTTCTTCACGAAATTAGTATCAAAGTTTCCGCTTCTAAAGGCATCGTGTTCCATTACGAATGTTCCGAAAGGCAAAGTTGTACTTACACCATCTACATGATACATTTCGATAGCTTCAATCATTCTTTGAATTGCTTCTTCACGAGTTTTTCCGTAGGTAATTAACTTAGCCAACATGGGATCGTAATAAATTGGCACATCCATTCCTTGTTCGAAACCATTATCTACACGAATACCATCGCCCATCGGAATTTGGTATGTTGCTAAATTTCCAACGCTTGGCAAGAAATCATTCAACGGATCTTCTGCATACACACGAAGTTCCATAGCGTGACCTTTAATTTGTAAATCTTCTTGTTTTACCTGAAGTGCTTCGCCACGAGCCACACGAATTTGCATTTCTACCAAATCCATTCCTGTAATCATTTCGGTTACCGGATGCTCCACTTGCAAACGCGTATTCATTTCTAAGAAATAGAAATTTTTATTTTCGTCCAATAAAAATTCTACGGTTCCCGCTCCTAAATAATCACAAGATTGCGCCACTTTAACCGCAGCTTCGCCCATTGCTTTACGAATTTCCGGGGTTAAAACTGATGAAGGCGCTTCTTCTACTACTTTTTGGTGACGACGTTGAATGGAACATTCTCTTTCGAAAAGATATAAAATGTTTCCGTGACTATCGGCCATTACTTGAATTTCGATGTGACGCGGAGAAGTAACAAATTTTTCGATAAAAACAGAACCGTCTCCGAAAGCTGAAGTGGCTTCAGAAATGGCACGATTCATTTGCGATTCAAATTCATTTTCATTTTCTACCACACGCATTCCTTTTCCACCACCACCGGCAGAAGCTTTAATCAAAATAGGAAAACCAATTTGTTTGGCTACTTCTTTGGCTTTGGCAACATCAGTAATAGCTTCGTCTAAACCAGGAACCATAGGAATATCAAATTCTTTAACGGCATCTTTAGCCGCTAATTTGCTTCCCATGATTTTCATTGCCTTCGATTTAGGACCAATGAATGTGATATTATTTTTTTCTGCTAGTTCAGCAAAATCTGAGTTTTCACTTAAAAATCCGTATCCAGGGTGAATTCCATCAACGTTCAGTTCTTTACAAACTTCGATAATTTTATCTCCTCTTAAATAGGATTGGTTTGAAGGCGCTTCACCAATACAAACTGCTTCGTCAGCAAATTTTACGTGAGGCGCATTTCTATCGGCAACTGAATAAACCGCTACGGTTTTAATTCCCATTTTCTTTGCCGTTTTCATAACACGAAGGGCTATTTCCCCTCTATTGGCAACTAATATTTTTTTCATTATTAAAATCTTAAATGACTATTTCCGAAAGTTTTACTTTCTCCTCTTAATATCAAATGCTCGAAATGACAACATTATGTTATTCGAATTCAATTAATAATTGTCCTTTTTCAACAGCATTTCCTTTTTCAGCTGAAATAGATTTGATAACTCCATCTCGTGGTGAAGCAATACTATTTTCCATTTTCATAGCTTCCAAAATCAATAATTGATCATTTTCTTTTACTTCTTGGCCTACTGCTACAGAGATTTCCAGAATTAAACCAGGCATAGGTGCTTTAATAGCATTGACTTGTTTTGCTTTTCCAACTTCGAAGCCCATTTCTTTAATAAGAGCATCTAGTTCATTACCAATTTTTACGGTATAACTGTTGTTGTTTACTTTTACAGTATAGCTTTTTTGGATAAAATCGGCTTCTACGATTTCAGCTTGGTAAGGTTTGCTGTCTTTAAGAATGTGATACTTATTCTCTTCAACGCTAACCGCATCTAAATGAGAAACTTTTTCTTGGTCAGCATCGAACTGAAAAGAGTTGTTTACGTTTAACTTATAAGGATTACTCATATTTTACTTTTTTAAAAAGAATTGTAAAATTAAGTAAAAGAAAACGTTTTCGTGTCTTAAAAAAATACAAATTGTGGTAAATAAGTATAGTTATAAGACTAAAAGCCCTGCCGTTCTTAGGTTTTGCATGGGTTTTGAAAACCAAAATAATTCGAAATCTTCAAATTGCTCATCGAAACTATTTTTCCATGCAGAAAGCAACACTTTTTGGTTAGACGAAGTGGTAATTAAAGGCAATTGTTCCAATAACCAATCGCCTTGTGCATTTTCTAAAGTAATCGAAAAAGAACTATTCTTGGTTTGAAAATGCAAAACCAAATTATCAAAAACTCGCCCTTTTTTCTGTTTTTGAATGTGTTCTACTTTTGGCAAATTGCCCATAAAAATAAGTCGTGCATTGGATTTGATTTTGAAATCTTCTTCTTTAGAAATGCAATCGTGAATATAATCGGGATGAATTTTTGTTCGTGGAATTTTAAAGTCGAACCAGTCTTGTAAATCGTAATCAAAACAAATGCCGTGCATATAATTGAACAGCGATTTCTTCAATCCGAAACTGAATTTATCGTGATTGATTCCGGTTTTATCTTTGAATTGGATATCATTATTGGCAAACGAAATCTCTTTTACATCGGGAATTACGCCAAATTCTTCCGGATTCAACCCAACCGGACTGTGTGCTGTCATGGCAAATTGGTGCCAAAATCCGCTTTGCAAAATACCGAGTTCAAACATTTGGCGCACCATTTCCAAACTATCTACCGTTTCTTGAATGGTTTGCGTAGGATACCCGTACATCAAATAGGCGTGAACCATAATGCCACTTTCGGTAAAATTTCGGGTAACTTGAGCAACTTGTTCTACCGTAACTCCTTTTTTAATCAATTCCAACAAACGATCAGATGCCACTTCTAGTCCGCCGGAAACCGCAATACAACCCGATTCTTTCAGTAAAAAACACAAATCGCGCGTGAAACTTTTTTCAAAACGAATATTGGTCCACCACGTCACAACCAGATTTCGACGCAAAATTTCCAAAGCCAATTCGCGCATTAAAGCCGGAGGTGCCGCTTCATCTACAAAATGAAATCCGGTTTCGCCTGTTTGAGCTATGATTTCCTCCATTCGATCGACTAAAATCTTAGCATGAATGGGTTCGTACACTTTAATATAATCTAGCGAAATATCGCAAAACGTACATTTTCCCCAATAGCAACCATGCGCCATGGTAAGTTTATTCCAACGACCGTCGCTCCACAAACTGTGCATAGGATTCGCCACTTCAATTACCGAAATGTATTGACCTAACAACAAATCAGAATAATCGGGTGTTCCAACTTCACTTTGTTTGTAATCGTGTAAGGTTGTGTTGTTTTTGTAAACTACTTGGTTGTTTTCGAGTAACAAGGTTCTTTTGTATTCTTTTGATGCGATTTCTCCTTCGTCGAAATGACAACTATTGCGACACAATAATTCCACTGGTAATTCGCCATCGTCTAAGGTAATAAAATCGAAGAATTCAAAAACTCGGACATCTTTTAAATCGCGAAGTTCTGTATTGGGGAAACCGCCTCCCATTGCAATTTTTATTTCAGGAAAATTGGTTTTCAAAAATTGTGCACAACGAAAAGCGCTGTATAAATTCCCAGGAAAAGGAACCGAGAAACAAACTAATTTCGGTTGAATTTCTTCGATTCTCTTTTTAAAAACAGAAAGCGTAATTTCATCAATATACGTTGGTTCAGTGTTTAAAACTTCATACAATTCATCAAATGAATTGGCACTTCTTCCCAATCGTTCGGCATAGCGACTGAAACCAAAATTTTCATCGACACATTCCACGATAAGATCAGACAAATCTTCAAGATACAAAGTCGCCAAATGTTTGGCTTTATCCTGCATTCCCATGTTTCCAAAAGCCCATTCCATATCATCGAGCTGGGCAAAACGAGAAGCTTCCGGAAGAAAATTTCTACTGCAAATTTGTCGGGCTAACGATGGATTTCGATCTTGTAGAAAGGCAATTACAGCATCGATGGTTTTGATATAATCTGCTTGTAAAGCGAAAATGCGTTGTGAGTTTTCAGACATCTCAACTTCGCTCGAAGTGACAAAATCAAAAATATTTTCTAAACCTTTCTTTGAAAACAGCGCTAAGATTACTTCAATTCCTAAATCCATTTGGAACGAAGAAATGCCTTTGGTATTCAAAAACCCTTTTAAATAAGCAGTAGCCGGATAGGGCGTATTCAGCTGTGTAAAAGGCGGCGTTATCAGGAAAATGTTTTTCAAAATATTTTTTTGCAAAGTTAATTTTTATTCTCATTATCCTTTCAGAATTATTAACCCTTTGTTAAAGCCAATTTTGTTCCATGCATTTTTAGTATTTTAGCAAAAAAATTAACTATGCCTAGCGACTGTATAACGTTTCAAGAATCCGGATATTTTTCAAAACTCATTGTAGATTATCTCAATCAGAAAAAAGAAATTCAAACGTTATACAATCGCTTTTCAAGTTTAAGTGAATTTGGTGCCCAAATAGCCGAAAAAAAACAAAACTTCTCCGGTAACCGAACAACCTTAGTTCAAGCGTTACAGAACCAATATAAAGAAATTATAGTTTCCGAAAGTACACAAAATAACATTGAAGCTTTACTTTCCGAAAATACATTTACCATTACAACAGGCCACCAATTGAGCTTGTTTACCGGACCTTTGTATTTTATCTACAAGATTGTTTCTGCCATTAAAACCACTGAAGTTTTAAAAGAACAATATCCCGAATTCAATTTCGTTCCCGTGTATTGGATGGCCACCGAAGATCACGATTTTGACGAAATCAATCACTTTTTCCTCAATGGCAAAAAAATAAGTTGGAACAGGAAAGCTAGCGGTCCTGTTGGTCGACTTTCAACCGAGGGTTTAGACAAAGTTTTTGATATTTTAGAGTTAGAATTGGGTATCGGAACCAATGCCAAACAAATGAAGGAATTATTCCGAAAATCCTATTTGGAACATCAAAATTTAGCAATTGCTACCCGATATTTGGTGAATGAACTTTTTACAGATTATGGTTTGGTCATTGTTGACGGAGATGATAAGGAACTCAAAAAACAGATGATTCCGTATTTCAAAGACGAATTACTTCACCAAAAAAGTTTCTATGCAGTTCAAGAAATTTTGCCTTTCTTCGAAAAAGAAAACTATAAAATCCAGGTTAATCCACGCGAAATCAATTTGTTTTATATCGAAGATGCTATACGAGAACGAATTGTAAAAATAGCGGATCACTATGAAGTTTTGAATACCAAGTTGTCCTTTTCGGAAGAAGAAATTTTAAACGAATTGGAAACCAATCCCGAGAAATTCAGTCCGAATGTTATTTTGCGTCCGCTGTATCAAGAAGTTATTTTGCCTAATTTATGCTACATTGGCGGCGGTGGCGAAATTGCGTATTGGTTGGAATTAAAAAATATGTTTGAGCAGTTCAATGTAACTTTTCCTGTTCTTTATGTAAGAAACAGTGCCGTAGCAGTTACTGAAAAACAGCTTCAAAAAATGGATAAATTGGAATTGAATTGGTCAGATTTATTCCAAAAGAGAAATGAATTAGTGAACAACAAAACCAAAGAGTTTGCTGATTTTCCTCTGGACTTTTCAGGCTTAAAAGAACAATTAAGTCTTCAATTTGAAAAACTATACGAAGTAGCTTCCAAAACGGATATTTCCTTTTTAAATGCGGTAAAAGCGCAAGAGCAAAAACAGTTAAAAGGACTTTTAAATTTAGAAAAGAAATTGCTTCGTGCCGAAAAAATAAAACAGAAGGACAAACTTGAACGTATTTTAGAGCTTAAAAATTCTTTATTTCCCAATGAAAGTTTGCAAGAAAGAGTCTTAAATATATCAGAATTATCCAATGAAATTAACACCAACAGCTTTATAAACAATTCCAAAGAAGAATTTAATTGCTTTATTAATAATTTTTCAATTTTAAAACTATAAAAATCGACAGAAAGTAGTTTTCATCGATAAAAAACTTAAATATTTTTCACATTCGAAAAAATATATGTTTTTACTTATATTTTTAACACATTTTTATGTTAATGTTAAATATTATTTATATTTACAAAAACTTAACATTAACAACTTATGAAAAAAATTACAACTCTGCTATCTCTATCTTTATCAGCCATTTTTCTATTTTCATACAATTTAGCAGAAAATACAAATCCTGCTTTGATAAAAGTTGAAGGTGGTAATTTTACTATGGGATCTAAAAAGAGTGATGTCGTTGCCGACAATGACGAACAAAAAGAACATGAAGTCACTGTAAACTCTTTCTACATCAGCAAATTTGAGGTAACAGTTTGGGAATGGAAACAGTTTACAAAAGCGAACAAATTAACTATGCCTCCCAAACCTGCTTGGGGCTGGCATGACAATTATCCTATAAACAATGTTACTTGGGAAGAGGCTATAGCCTATTGCAATTGGCTAAGTCAAAAAGAAAAACTCACACCGGTTTATAGTAAAAAAGGACCTAACTATAACTGCAATTTTAAAGCAGATGGTTATCGTTTACCTACTGAAGCCGAATGGGAATATGCCGCTAAAGGAGGAAAAGTAAGTACAAAAACAAAATATAGCGGCAGTGACGAAGCTGATAAAATTGCTTGGCATCAAGCAAATAGTAAAGCTACTCCTCATACTGTAGGAACTAAATTACCGAATGAACTTGGTCTTTACGACATGAGCGGAAATGTTTGGGAATGGTGTTGGGATTGGTACAATCAAGATTATTATTTGGTAGAAGCCGGAAACAACCCTAAAGGTCCGGAAATGGGCGAAAGAAGAAGTGTCAGAGGCGGTTCTTGGGATAGTAAATTAAATTATTTAAGACCTGCCAACAGAATTTCAACTTATCCCAATAAAACACATGAGTTCTACGGCTTTAGAGTTGTGAGAAGTATTGTGGAATAAATTACAGTTTAACTTGTATTTACTTCACAAAGTGTTACCTTTGCAAAAAATTTAAAAATGGCAAGTAATAGAACTTTTACAATGATTAAGCCTGATGCTGTTGAAAACGGACACATCGGTGGAATTTTAAATATGATTACTGAAGGTGGTTTCAGAATCGTAGCAATGAAATTAACGCAATTAACTGTTGCTGATGCTCAACAATTTTACGCAGTTCACGCTGAAAGACCTTTCTTCGGAGAATTAGTAGAATTCATGACAAGAGGCCCAATTGTTGCTGCTATCTTAGAAAAAGATAACGCTGTAGAAGATTTCCGTACTTTAATCGGTGCTACAAATCCTGCTGATGCTGCTGAAGGAACTATCCGTAAAAAATATGCTACTTCAATTGGAGAAAATGCAGTTCACGGTTCAGATTCTGACGAAAATGCTGCTATCGAGGGTGCTTTCCACTTTGCTGGAAGAGAAATGTTCTAATAAGACAAACTTCACGATATAAAAAATCCGCTTTAAAAGCGGATTTTTTTATTTATACTTTTCTTGAATAGCTTCTACCACTTTATCGGTTAGTTGAAAACGTTCTTTTCGTTCTAATGCTCTTGGCGGTGCCACACGCTCTTTACAATCAGCAATGGCACAAGTTTCACAAGTTACTCCTACCCGACTTCTTTTTAAATTTTCGTCATTAAAGAATGTAATTTTACTTTGCGAATGCGCCGAAATCATGATTCCTAAAGCAATACTTCTGTAATAACCGCTTCTAAACGGATCTTTTGTAGCCGACGAAAATACAAAGTATTCATTATCGGTATGAACATACGACGAGATCTGCGTGTCAAAAACCGGATTCTCTTTTTCTTCTCGCGCAATTTCACCCAAAGTTCTAATTGAAACCCAACGACGACAATAATGTTCATTTCGTTCGTTAGCATGCGGTTCTAATAAATTAGTAATGTGTAATTCTTTGGTCAACTGATAATAATCGCGACCTGATTTGTGACTAAATCGTAAAAAGAATAAATTTTTCAAATTAAAATCTTTCGGTAATACATTGGTCAAACGCTGAAAGAACGTTTCCGGCGAATCGGTAAAACGATACATCAATTGTTGGAACTTTTCACTATCAAAAGTCTTTTCTTCAAAAAATGTCTTAAGTGCTGCAACTAGTTCTTTCCTCGGAATCAAAAGCGCTCCGGCAAAATAAGAAGCCATGAAATTACTCAAAACCTGATCAAAACTATCAAACTTAATCCATGAAAAAGTATACAATCGATCGGTAATGTTTAGGAAATTATAGGCAATTTCTTTGGCATAAATAAACAATCGCTGCGAATCATCAGTTTCCGAAGAAACCAACAATGTTTTAGAACTTGGCACAAAAACCGAACGCAAGTTATTCAATTCTTTGTGTTGCGTTAATTCTTCATTGTTGATCGTATAACTGTATTCTTCCGTCAAAATTTCTTCCAAATCAGATACTTTCAATCGCTTTGACAAATCAATAGAATACGCTTTGGCAAACTTTTCTACTTGAAGTTCAATTTCTTCGAAGTAATTATTATTCGCTTCTTGGTACGAACGCAAAGCCGCTAAAAAGAAACTTTCGCGTGTTAAATTATAATGCTTGGCAATTTCAAAAAGCGTACTGATAAAAGCATTCACCTTTAAAGGCGCTTCGGCAATGATATCAATCAAATCGCTTTCCTTGATTCCGAAAATATCTAACGGTATTTCTTTTAGAATTCGAGATTGCAAAATTTCCCCGATTGGCGCCAAGTTTTTATCCAACTTCAATGAAACCAAATTGTCATAACTCGTTTCTAACGCTTCCGCTAAAGTTACAATTTTATCGCGCTTCGGATATTTTTTCCCTTTTTCAATTTCATTCAAATACGACTTTGACAAGCCTGTAATTTTGGCTAAACCAAACAAAGACAAATTCTTTTCAGTTCGAATTTGTTTTAATTTCAGACCAAAAATCAATCTAATGTATTCTTCTTCTATCATTTTTTAAACTTTTTTGAAAAAATAAAAAAATGCGTCAGCACTCTATTTTACTACCAAAAACAAAGATATAACATTTTTGCGAAATATTATTTTTAATTTTTTTATACAATTTTGCGAACGTTCGCTTGTTTTGTATTTTTTAATTTTATAATATTGTACGCAGAAACAAAAACTTAAACTTATGGAAACATCAGTTAACAACATTCAAATAAAAGCTAACGCTAAACATTCAGCAATATTAACCGATGAAGCTTTGGCTTTTTTAGAAGCTTTGCATCAAAACTTTAATCAAGAACGTTTGGCTTTACTTCAAAAAAGAGTTGAACAACAAGAAAGATTCAATCAAGGAGAAAATCCTGTTTTTCCAAAAGAAACACAATCCATAAGAGAAAGCGAATGGACAGCTGCTCCCATTCCGGAAATCTTATTGGACAGAAGAGTGGAAATCACCGGACCGGTAGATCGTAAAATGGTAATCAACGCTTTGAATTCGGGAGCCAAAGTATTTATGGCAGATTTTGAAGATAGCTGTTCACCAACTTGGGACAACTTGATGGAAGGGCAACAAAATTTGAAAGATGCAGTTAACAAAACCATCCGTTTAGAACAAAATGGAAAATCGTATCAATTAAACGAAACTACTGCAACTTTATTAGTAAGACCTCGTGGATTGCATTTAGACGAAAAGAATTTAGAAGTTGATAGCGAAAAAATGTCGGGTTCATTTGTTGATTTTGGTTTATTCTTTTTTCACAACGCTCAAACTTTACTAAAACAAGGTTTAGCTCCATTTTTTTACTTACCAAAACTGGAACATTATGAAGAAGCTCGTTTATGGAATGCTGTTTTTGTTTTTGCGCAAGACTATTTAAAAATTCCACAAGGAACTATAAAAGCTACAGTATTAATTGAAACCATTACCGCAAGTTTTCAATTAGACGAGATCATCTACGAATTGAAAGAACACATGGCCGGTTTGAATTGCGGTCGTTGGGATTATATTTTTTCATACATCAAAAAATTGAATCAACATCCGGACTTTTTAGTTCCGGATAGAGATCAAGTGACGATGACAAGTCCGTTTATGAGTGCTTATTCATTACGTGTTATTCAAATTTGTCACAAACGAAATGTATTAGCAATTGGTGGAATGGCGGCTCAAATTCCGATTAAAAATGATGAAGAGGCCAACCAAATAGCTTATAACAAAGTAAAAGCCGATAAAGAACGTGAAGTCAAAAACGGTCACGACGGAACTTGGGTAGCACATCCGGCATTAGTTCCTTTAGCCATGAAGGTTTTTAATGAAAACATGCCTACTAAAAACCAAATGCATGTAAAACGCAGCGAGTTGAATATTACTGAAGCACAATTATTGGAACTACCAAAAGGAACTGTTACCGAAAATGGTGTGCGCAAAAACATCAATGTAGGAATTCTTTATGTGGAATCTTGGTTAATGGGTGTTGGTGCTGCTGCATTGTACAACTTGATGGAAGATGCCGCTACAGCAGAAATTTCGAGAGCGCAATTGTGGCATTGGTTAAATAAAAAGGTAACACTTGACAACGGAACAGTTTGTTCAACCGAACTATACAAAGCTTACATTCCGGAAGAATTAACTAAAATCAAAGCTTATGTTGGGGAAGATCGCTATGAAAAAGGGAAATTTGAGTTGGCAACCCAATTGTTTACCGAAATGATTCTAAGTGAAACTTTAGACGAGTTCTTAACCTTAAAAGTATACGAATACATACAATAAAAAACTGCCGGATGCGGCAACATCCGACAGCGAAACTCTAAATAATTAAAAATTATAACTATCTAAAACATTACAAAATTATGAAAACTCAAGAAAGAATTCAAGCATTAGTTACTGATTGGGCAACAAATCCTAGATGGAAAGGAATTGAAAGAACGTATACTGCTGAAAAAGTGGTAGAATTACAAGGTTCTTACCAAATAGAATATAGTATTGCTCGCAGAGGTGCTGAAATTTTATGGCATAAATTACACCATCAAGACTGGGTTGCCGGATTAGGTGCTTTAACCGGAAATCAAGCTATTCAAGAAGTGGAAGCTGGTTTAGAAGCGATCTATTTAAGTGGCTGGCAAGTTGCTGCCGATGCTAACATTGCTGGCGAAATGTACCCTGACCAATCGTTGTATCCAGCTAATAGCGTTCCGATGGTGGTAAAACGTATTAATAATGCATTGTTACGTGCTGACCAAATTCAATCGGTAAACAAAATTGAAAACAAAAAAGATTATTTAGTACCCATTGTTGCTGATGCTGAAGCTGGTTTTGGTGGTAACTTAAATGCTTTTGAGTTAATGAAAGCAATGATTGAAGCGGGTGCTGCCGGCGTTCATTTTGAAGATCAATTATCATCTGCAAAAAAATGCGGACACTTGGGCGGAAAAGTTTTGGTTCCAACACAAGAAGCTATCAATAAATTAATTGCAGCTCGTTTAGCAGCTGACGTAATGGGCGTTCCAACGCTTATTGTAGCAAGAACTGATGCTGATGCAGCCAACTTGTTAACTAGTGATATTGATGAAAGAGACCATAAATTTGTTACCGGAGAACGTTCTTCTGAAGGGTTCTTCTACGTAAAAGCAGGATTAGAACAAGGAATTGACAGAGGTTTATCTTACGCTCCTTATGCGGACTTAATTTGGTTAGAAACTTCTACACCTGATTTAGAACAAGCGAAACAGTTTGCTGATGCTATTCATGCACAATTTCCAGGAAAATTATTAGCGTACAACTGTTCGCCATCATTCAACTGGGCAGCAAAATTATCAGTAGCTGAAATGGAAACCTTCCGTGAAGAATTAGCAAAAATGGGCTATAAATTCCAATTCATTACATTAGCTGGCTTCCACGCATTAAACACTTCTATGTTTGAATTAGCTTTGGCTTACAAACAAAAAGGAATGGCCGGATATTCAGAATTACAAGAAAGAGAATTTGCTTTACAAGCGGAAGGCTTCAGAGCAGTAAAACACCAAAATTTTGTTGGAACTTCTTATTTTGACGAAGTACAAAATGCGGTAACTTCCGGTTTGGCTTCAACTGTTGCCATGAAAGATTCAACTGAGACCGCTCAGTTTTAAAATATACTTAAATTATATCTTTCAATTTAAGTTTGGTTTGTTTGTTAAAAAAACGCTTCTGAAGAGAAGCGTTTTTTGTTTTATCTGAGAATAGTATTTTTCACCACTGGTTTGCCCAATGCTTCATTGAGCCTATTGGTAATTTTTATCTAATAACTTATAATAACAAGAATAAAAAATAAAGAAATTCTATAATTGCTGAGAGATATTTTTCTATAAATTGACATATTGGTATCTACGTATAATTAACATTGTGTTATGTTCATGACTCAATATTACCCCAAAGGGTAATGCTTTTTTGTTTTTAATTAAAAATATTTGCAAATTGTATATCCTTTTTAAATTAAAAATGCGTAGAAAAATATTTGTATCTTTTGTTCTCTTCCTTTATCTCTTTTGCGGTGAAGTAACTACAAATGCGCAAATTCCCAAAGCAGATTCTTTAGTGAAAATTGCAAAAACTTCAAAAATTGATACCATTTGCATCAATGCATATATTGACGCAATGACTTATTTGATGGAAAAGCATCCTGAAAAGGCAATACAATACGGAAAAACAGCATTACAGATTTCTAAAAAAATTAACCATAAAACCAAGGAAGGTTTTTGTTTAAAAAATATTGGTGTAGGTTTTGACTACAAAGTTGATTTGGATTCTTGCCTTTATTATTTAAACAAAAGCATTGATGTTTTCTCTGCAGAAAACGATGACGAAAAAATAGCATTTGTACTAGAAGATATGGGTATTGCCTATTATTACCGAAGCAATTATGAAATGGCTCTCAAAAATTATTTAAAAGCATTAGAACTTTTAAAAAAGACGAACAGCAAACACCTGTCTAAAATGCTCAACAATATTGGATTATTGTATAAAGCCAGAAAAGATTATGATAATGCAATCCGCTATTTTCGTGAATCCATTACTTTAAAAGAAAAAAATGAAAACGAAAGCGGTCTTGTGAATACCTATTTAAATGTGGGCAGTTTATACAAAACCAAAACGCAATACGATAGTGCCTATTTTTATAATGAAAAATGCTACTTGTTAGCTAAAAAACTACAACTTACTGATGATATGGCAGCTGCTTTAACCAATATGGGTGAAGCGCAATTTGTCATGAAAAAATATTCGCAAGCGGAACAAAACTTTGATAATGCTTACCATTTGATAAACAATGAAAATTCGTATTCAAATGTAAGTTGGCCAAATTTATTAAACGGTTTGTCCAAAATATCTATTCACAAAAAACAATACTCAAAAGCCATTAACCAGTTAGAAGAAGCTTTATTATTCAGCAAAAAGAACAACAATAACCAACAGGTGAATGGCATCTACGAAAGTCTGTCAGATTGTTACAGAGCAAGCGGAAATTACGAAAAAGCATTGATCTATAAAGACAGTGTAATGCAGTTGTCTAATGAAATGCTTAACGAAGAAAACATTCGGCACATGAACGAACTCTCTGTAGTATATGAAAGTAACGAAAAAGAAAAAGAAATTCTGAAACTGAATTTGGAGAACAAAAACGCTGCTTCCGAAGTAGCTCAACGCAAATCAGAACGAAATTATTCCATCATTGCCTCTCTGATTTTTATTATTCTAGCCGCTTTTTTATATGTGGCATATATCTCAAACAAAAAGAAAAAAGAGCAACTGAATACACAGAAAATCATCATAGAATCAGCACTAAAGGATAAAGAAATCTTATTGAAAGAAATTCATCACCGAGTAAAAAACAATTTACAGTTAATATCTAGTCTATTGAGCTTACAAAGCGATTACATCAAAGACGAATTTGCTTTGGATGCCGTAAAAGAAAGCAGAAATCGCGTGCAATCTATGGCTTTGATCCATCAGAATTTATACCAGGAAGACAATCTTACAGGCATTGCAGTAGCTGACTATATTCATAAATTATGTGAAAATCTTTTCTATTCTTATAACATTAAACCTACTCAAATCAAACTGATAAAAGAAGTAGAAAACATTAATCTGGATGTTGACATGGTAGTTCCTTTAGGTTTAATCATTAACGAATTAATTACAAATAGCCTGAAATATGCTTTTGTGAATCACACAGAAGGTCTCATAAAATTAACGATAAAAACAGAAAACAATCAATTACTTCTAGCAGTGTATGACAACGGCTTGGGATTTTCTGAAAATCCGGTGAATGAAACCCCTTCTACTTTTGGGTTTAAGATGATTCAGACATTTGTAAATAAAATGAAAGGAACATTAAAAGTCTATAACGAAGACGGAGCGCGTGTAGAAATTACTCTTAACCTTTTGAATATAAGTTAATGGCTGAGATTAAAGTATATATAGTAGAAGACGATCCGATAATAGCAGAAGAAATTGCTTCTTGTCTGAGAAGGAACCAGTATGAAATCATCGGAATTTCCTATTCCGCAGAGGAAGTTACTGAAACTTTACAACAAAAAAGTGTAGATATTGTTTTAATAGACATCAACCTCAATGGAAATCCCGAAGGGATCAATCTGGCAGCCCAAATTAAAACGGAACTACAACTCCCTTTTATATTTATCACCTCTTATTCTGATAAAAAAACACTGGAAATGGCAAAGGAAACTCTCCCCTCAGGATATGTTGTAAAACCTTTTGCCGAAGCAGGTTTATTGGCAACTCTGGAAATTGCATTATACAACTATAATCAAGAAAACAAGGATAAATTCCCGAATTTGAATTTGCATAAAATTAACCAACAAATTCCATCGCCTATCACAGCAAGGGAATTCGAAATTCTCTCATTAATTTACGAAGGACATAGCAACAGTAAAATTGCAGATCTTCTTTTTGTGAGTCAAAATACCGTAAAAGCACATATTAAAAATGCTTATTTGAAATTGGATGTTGTTTCCCGATCTACGGTTTTTACCAAACTACGTGAAATGATGCTAAAATAAGTCGTCTAATGTACCTGTAAACTTTCCACAACTTAAAAATCACCCTTAAGGGTAATAGAACAAAAACGGTTTACTAATAATTTTGAAATCAGATATTTGACTCAAAATTATGAAAAAGTATAGTACATTAATTTCATCCTTTTTTATTACCTCTTTTATTTACCAAAGTGCAAATAGTCAATTAGAAATTGAAACCTTCAATCCTGATTATTCATCTATATTGGATATTACTGTTGCCACAGATAAAGGATTTCCTCTCTATATAAAAGTTATAAAAACTTTGCAATCTGAAGGTAATGTTTTAACTCAAAACTAGATTTTTAAAAATCAATCATCATGAAAAATTTACTTTTAATTATTACTTTATCTATGTTAAGTTGCCAATCACCTGCTCAACAACCTTCTGAAGCTCAAATAAAAAAAGATTTGATGAACAGTAATGTGATCGACATTACCTTCACGAAATCAACCGGAACACGTCAATGGAATAGTGATCTGAAAAATTATGAATATGTGCGCGGCGTTATTATTCGTCAGAAATCATTTGATTATCCAAAATACAATGCTATACTAGAAGGTGATGCCGTTTACCAAAGCACTGGGAATTCTTACACATATTGGAAATTCCGAACTACAAATAAGAGCTATGAAGGAATTCCAAATCCGACAGCAGCAGAAATAAACAAGACTATAGCTAAAGATTGGAAGAAATTTTATGGATATTACTTCAACAAAATCATAAAATTAGAAGTAGAACCTCATCTAACAGATAGTCCAAAATGGGAATGGGGAAACCCGATGAATGTTACTTTTAATATGGAATACAAAGCAGAAATTATTAGTGATAATATAACTGTCGAAGCCATTGAACTTCCATTACGATTACAAATGTATCGCGATACAGAGGCAAGTGAATGGAACGGTTTTATAGTAAGTCCGGGAGAAAAAAAGGTATTGAATTTCAAAACTTTACAGGAAGACCAAGTACGCAAAATGCGTCAAAATACACTAGCCTTTACCATTGATGAACAAACAGCAAATGAAACTGCCAACAATTTGCCAAAAGTAGATGTACCCAACTTCAAAAACATGGATGAACTTGCAGATTATATCCATAACATACTATTGACAGGAAATGCAGAAACATTAGAAGCCATTTTGATGAAAACCATTTCTCAAAAAATGTATTTCAATCCGGGCAGTACTGTTCAACTTAATCAGGCTGGAGCCAATATCATTAACACCGCAGCACAAAATGCTTATTCTGGTGATATGAAATACAAAGATCAGTATTGTAAAACCTATGAGAAAGGTAGTCTTTCCTCTTCCAAACATATATACATAACTGGTTGTGTTCCAAAAGTTACTACTATGATGAGTGGCATGCAAGAAGATAACGGATATAAAGATGGCATAGCTCAAAAAAGCTGGAAAATCACAAAATTAGAGGTCGTAGTTCGTCAGGATGATGATGCATTGAATTATGTTAATTCATTCTCAGATAAGAAAAAATTATGTCCAAACGACTAACAAATAGCTATTGGTAAACTTTTAAATCCATTAAAAGAAACCGTTTTTATCATATAAATTAATGAATATTAAAAATTAAAAAGAATGGAATTTAAAAACGTAAAATTAGGTGTTCTGTTATTAGGATTTGGACTAACAGCACATGCACAACAAACAACCTTATCTTCAGGAGGTGATGCTTCGGGTAGCGGAGGAACCGTTGCTTATAGTATAGGACAAATAGTATACACATCTAATATCGGAAGCATTGGAAGCGTAAATCAAGGGGTACAACATCCCTACGAATTTATAACACTCGGAATAGAAAATCCTGAATTGGCTATTTCATTAGCTGTTTTTCCTAATCCTACATCTGAGAATATAACCTTGAATATAAAGGATTACGACAACGAAAAATTAGTATATCAATTATTCGATATGCAAGGAAAATTGCTAAGAAGTGAGCCAATTGCTAATCAGCAAACCCAAATAAACATGAGTAGTTTACCTGTAGCTACTTACATTATTAACGTTGTAAGTCAAGAAAACAGAAAGATTCAATCGTTTAAAATCATCAAAAACTAAACTATAATGAAAAGAATAATTACAATTTGTACAGTATTAATAATGACTTTGAGTGTATTTGCTCAAACACCGGAAAAAATGAGCTATCAAGCTGTAATTCGCAATAGTTCTAATGAATTATTAACCAACCAAGCTGTCAATATGAGAATCAGCATATTACAAGGTTCAACAAGTGGAACTGCGGTATATGTAGAAACTCAAACACCAACAACTAATACCAATGGATTGGTCAGTTTGGAAATCGGCTCGGGCACAGTCGTAAATGGTGATTTTACGACAATCGCCTGGGTAAACGGTCCCTATTTTATTAAAACAGAAACCGATCCGTCTGGCGGAACAAATTATTCCATCACAGGTACTAGCCAATTATTGAGTGTTCCGTATGCACTACACGCAAAAACAGCAGAAACCATTAGTGGAGGAATTACCGAAACTGATCCAACAGTTATTAAATATAACGTAGGTGATTATGCACAAGGTGGTGTTGTATTTTGGGTAGATGAAACCGGGCAACATGGGCTAGTTGCTCATATAGAGGATTCGCCCGATACTGGTATTGGGATAAGATGGTTTCAAGGTGTTTATGGTTATACCCAAGTAACCGGAAGCGGTCTGTATTCTGGTAAAATTAATACTCCTATGATTATTACCGCTTACGTTGCTTTAGGAGGAGATGGGGATGATAATGCAGCTAAGATATGTAATAGGCTTGTAGTCACCCATGGAAATGCTGCATATGGAGACTGGTACTTACCTTCCTATGAAGAAGCAATATTAATGCATAATAACAAAGCAATTATAGAGGCTACATCAATAGCAAATGGAGGAAGTGGTTTTTACAATAATTACTATTGGACTTCTACTGAGTATAATTTCTATAACGCATATTCTATAGGTTTTGGCAATGGTGGCATCATGAGTGATGGGGATAAACAGTACCCATGTAGAGTACGTGCTATCAGGGCTTTTTAATGATTTATTCATCAACTCTTTTCTAAATCTAACACAATAAAATCAATTATTAAACTAAGAACAATGAAAAAAATAATTACAATTTTAGCATCAGTTTTTATGACAGCATTAGCAATAGCTCAATCACCGGAAAAAATGAGCTATCAAGCTGTTATTCGTAATAATTCTGATGTGTTACTGACCAATCAGACTGTTAGTATGCAAATCAGTATTTTACAAGGTTCAGCATCGGGAACAGCAGTATATGTTGAAACTCATTCCCCGACTACGAATGCCAACGGACTAGCAAGTCTTGAAATTGGTACCGGTACTATCGTAAGTGGAAATTTTTCTATAATCGATTGGGCAAACGGACCTTATTTTATTAAAACTGAAACAGGTCCTGCTGGCGGAACCAATTACTTTATTACAGGTACAAGTCAATTATTAAGTGTTCCCTATGCTCTTCACGCAAAAACAGCAGAAAGCTTAATTGGAGGATCTAGTGTTACGACTTATTCAGTAGGAGATTTTGCCCAAGGCGGTATTGTATTTTGGGTAGACGAAACAGGACAGCATGGTCTTGTTTGCTCCAAAGTAGATCAAAACACAGGTGTAAGATGGTATGCGGGAACTAGTACAAATACTATGGCAAGAGGAGATGGTATTAAAGCTGGTAGTATGAATACTACCTTAATTATTGCAAACCAAGGATATGGCGATGGCAATACGTATGCTGCTCGTATTTGCAATGAACTACTGATCACTGAAGGAGGTAGAACTTATGGAGATTGGTATCTGCCTTCAAAAGAAGAATTAATGGTCATGTATCAAAATAAAGCAACTATTGATGCTACCGCAGTAGCAAACGGAGGCAGTAGTTTTAGTAATGACTATTATTGGAGTTCTAACGAGAATTTAATTAGCTATGGCTGGAGGCAGTCTTTTGACAATGGAGACCAAAGTTTCTTCAGTAAGCTTACTACATGTAGAGTACGTGCTATTAGAGCTTTTTAATGATTTTCTATGAAAGAATAATTAAATAAAAACGGTTGTAAAGTATTTGTTTACAACCGTTTTATTTATTTAAACTTTAAATATTTTACATTAAGATTTATTTTAAACATACATCTTTAATGATATCTCGTCTTAATTCTTCATTAATCATTCTTATAATTTTTTCTTTCCCATAAGACAGTTCTTCTCTAACAACTGATGAATTGAGAATTACATGCAGAACATCTTTTTTCAAGAGTACATCTACAGTATAATTATTCACACCATTACCCATTACATTTTTCCAAGCCTCGCGCACATCAATTTTATCCATACCTTTTTGTAAGTTATTGGTTTGAATAAAAGCTTTTAACACATCTGCTAAAGAATTCTCTTCATTTAATCGCTTTGCCATATTCTAAAATTCTTTTTTAGCGTAAAAGTACTGTATATCTTGTTGGCTTTTTACAACCAATTCTTTATCTGTAAGTTTCATAATTTCTTCATCCCAATTCGCATAATCAGTTTTGTAATGTGCTATTGCTTTTCCATCAACAAATTCAATCGTTACGTTTTCCTGAACTTCATTCGTTAAAAAAGTACCATCTAATTGCGGAATCAATTTTTTACGAAAACCTTTTAAGTTTTCCACTTTAAAAAAATCTACAGATTCGTTTATTTTATACTCTTTTTGTTCGCCAGAAGGCAGCTCAACTTTCGTAATTTCCCAATAACCATTCAGTAAATCAATATCTTTCTCTTCTACTTTAGAACAAGAAACTACAAGAGTTAAACACAAAAACAACAGTATTTTTTTCATCAGAAATTGGATTTTAGCAATTGAATTCAGTTCTCAAAATTAACCTTTTTAATGTAACATTACCCCTATTTTCTTTTTAATTTTTGAAAATAGAATTAAACTAATTACTAGTTTTAGTGTCTTATAAATTGAAGTCTAACTCTTTATCACATGAAAAAAATTCTTCTATTACTCTTTCCTATTTTACTTCTTAATTGTAGTAATGATAATACAGAAACGATTCCTAGTACCATGTATTTCCCTCCTATCGGAAGCTCAACTTGGGAAACAATATCTCCCGCCAGTTTAAATTGGAATGAAAACAATATCCCTGAATTATTAAGCTATTTGAACACCAAAAATTCTAAAAGCTTCATTGTTTTATACAACGGAAGAATAGTTCTTGAAGAATATTTCAACGGACACACAGTTACAACGCCTTGGTATTGGGCAAGTGCCGGAAAAACTTTGACTTCTACTCTTTTTGGTATAGCTGAAGAAGAAAATTTTGTAAACCAAAATAATAAAGTTTCCGATTATATTGGAACAAGTTGGACTAGTGAAACTTTGGCACAAGAAAATTTAATTACTTGTAAAAATCTGTTGACCATGACATCAGGACTAGACGACAGCTTGGGCGATGATATTTATCCTGCTAACCTTCAATATATTGCAGACGCTGGAAATCGCTGGGCTTACCACAATGTATATGTAAAACTTCAGGATGTTATAGCACAAGCAACCGGACAAAGTTGGTCAACCTATTTTAACACGAAACTACGAGATAAAATCGGAATGACAGGGGCTTGGACTCAAGTAAACAACAATAGCGTATTTAGCAGCAATACACGTAGTATGGCGAGATTTGGTTTATTAGCCCTGAATCAAGGAAATTGGGATGGAAACCAAATTGTTAATGCCAATTATTTTAATCAAGCGACTACTACTTCGCAAAGCATCAATTTGTCTTATGGCTACTTATGGTGGTTAAACGGAAAAAGTTCCTATCATTTACCGCAAACACAATATGAATTTCAAGGCTCTCTTATCCCTAGCGCACCCAATGATATGTATTGTGCTTTAGGCCTAAATGATCAGAAAATATATGTCGTTCCTAGCAAAAAACTTGTTATTATACGAATGGGCAATGCCGCAGATGACAGTAATTTTGCCTTATCTGATTTTGATGAAGTTTTATGGCAAAAAATCAATTTAGTCATTAATTAAAAAAAGGATAGATTAAGATTAATCTATCCTTTTTGGTTGATTGTTAAGCATTTTTATTTCTTCTTATTAATATTTCCTTGAATAGACCAGGCAAAATCTAACTGAACCTTATTCTTAAACAATGACATGTCTTTCATATCTATGTATTGGTCTGTAGAATATCCAATATCTTCTACTGTTGCCAAAGCGTGACATGTCATACAGTTTGTTTGTATACCGTATTGAAAATCTTTTCTGAACTTATTTTTTATATTAAAAGTTCCTGGTCCAAAACTTCCTTCTAAATAGGGATTAAAAGAAATGATTGGTGTTGCATTTTTATCTGTACCTCCGCTAATAGGTTGATTAGGCCAAACCATTGCATAACATGATGATAAAGAGTAATTAGCTGCTGCTCCGGTTATTGTACCAGGTCTTAAACCCGCTTGAAATTTTGAACTCGGAAAGAAAGGATTATTAATATCGTAACTCCAAAAATACGTTTGCCATGTCCAATTACTTATTTCTTTTGTTCCCACGTGCATTGCTACTAAAAATACTATATCACCAGCTTTAAAATTACTATTTCCCTTATCTTGATGTGCATTCAAATAGATAGCTGCTGCTGCGTCCAATTTAAAGTTTATAAATTCATTTACATTACAAGAAGCATTTGTAATTTGTTCTTTAGAAGGACTTTCTCCAACAACAGGAATTAAAGTTCTTTTGGGCTGGCTATTATTTACGTCCACATATACATACGTATGCCAATCATCATAGCCAAAAACTTCTGGTTTACTTGGCATTCCAGGCCAAACCGGCACTCTGATCAATCCATTATCATCTGGTTTTCCTGCATAATACACAGGCTTTGTTGTAATACTGTTAGCCGGGAAATCAGGTATTTTTCCTATCCCATCTTTTTTAGCATAACTCTCTAAAACTGATTGATTAAAAATAAGATTAGATGTAGCAAAACATGCTGCTGCAGGATTATAAGATACAGACTCAAATACATTAAAAGTCGTATCGATTGGAGCATTTTGTTTTGCAAAAATTTGGGCATGAATAAACTGCTTCGGTACGCTTAACTGAGCGCGCTCTGATTTAGTTTTATTACATCCTCCTTCTTTATCTAAACTAGCTGACATAGCTGCTAATTCTTTTATTCCTAACCAAGTTTCATATATTAACAATGTATCTCCTTTATAGATTTGATTAGACTTTTCAGTAAGTCCTGCCCATATTCCCCAAGCATGCTTATTAATCTGAACGGTATCTTGATCTTTTAACCACTGATAAATTTTTAAAGAATCTTCCGGAAAATGAAATCCCTCTATATTAAGATTATCTGGAAATTCTTCGGGTGTTATGGTATTTTGAGACACCACAAAGTTTTCTTTTTCACTCGTCTCTTTATTCTCTTCAGCTTTATCTTCTTTACAAGATATTACGAAACTACCTAAAGTTGCCAAAAAAATTAAGGCAATACTCCTTTTAAAAAAAATACTGTTATTCATAGGTTTAATGTATTAATTACTATTTTTTAACAAGGGTTAGCAGTATTTTCAGGAGTAAATCTATAGAAATTGAGCATAAAAAAAACAGGTAGTTTCACCTGTTTTTAAAATTAAAAGTATTTTCTTATATTTTTATTTAAAGAACGAATCGACAAATTCATATTTATTAAAGACTTGTAAATCCTCGATACCTTCTCCCACTCCGATGTATTTCACCGGAATTTTAAACTGATCTGATATTCCGATTACCACTCCGCCTTTTGCAGTTCCGTCTAATTTGGTAACCGCTAAAGATGTAACTTCTGTTGCTGCAGTAAATTGTTTGGCTTGTTCAAATGCATTTTGACCTGTTGAACCATCTAATACTAATAATACATCGTGTGGCGCATCCGGAACTACTTTTTGCATAACGCGTTTCACTTTCGACAATTCGTTCATTAGATTCACCTTGTTATGCAAACGTCCGGCTGTATCAATAATAACCACATCGGCATCTTGAGAAACTGCTGACTGCAACGTATCGAAAGCCACGGAAGCCGGATCACTTCCCATTTGCTGACGAACAATTGGCACTTGAACTCTATCGGCCCAAATTTGCAATTGGTCAATGGCCGCTGCTCTAAAAGTGTCGGCTGCACCTAAAACCACTTTATAGCCTGCTTTTTTAAATTGATTGGCTAATTTACCAATAGTTGTTGTTTTACCAACTCCATTCACACCAACCACCATAATCACGTATGGTTTTTTATCTGTAGGAACTTCAAATTCGGAAGCATCGCCATGATTGTTTTCGGCCAACAAACCAGCAATTTCTTCTCTTAAAATTTGGTTTAACTCTTGAGTTCCCAAATATTTATCTTGAGACACACGTTCTTCAATGCGCTCAATAATTTTTAATGTGGTATTTACTCCTACATCAGAAGAAACTAATATTTCCTCTAAGTTATCTAAAACCTCATCATCTACTTTTGATTTTCCGGCAACAGCCTTAGAAAGTTTAGAAAAAAAAGAGGTTTTTGATTTTTCGAGTCCCTTATCTAAGGTTTCCTTTTTTTCTGAGGAAAAAATTCTTTTAAAAAAACTCATTTGTTTTATTATTAATTATAGGACAAATGTAAAAATAAAAAAGCTACTTTCAAACGAAAGTAGCTTTCATATATAGTATTTAAAAAAGAATTATTTCTTTTTTAAGAATTCGTCAACTAATTCAGGAGCCATAACTGATTCTACGAATGTATATGCCCCAGTTTTTGGAGACTTAACCATTTTAATAGCTTTGGTTAATCTTTTAGAAGCTGTCTGTAAAGTTGCTACGGTTTTCTTTGCCATGACTTATATTATTTAATTTCTTTGTGAACTGTTACTCTTTTTAAGACTGGATTAAATTTTTTAATCTCTAATCTATCCGGAGTATTTTTTTTATTCTTAGTAGTAATGTAACGAGATGTACCTGGCATACCAGTTGCTTTGTGCTCAGTACACTCTAAAATAACCTGAATTCTATTACCTTTCTTTGCCATCGTAACTTATTTTTAAATTAAGTATTACTACCTAATATTATTATTTTTGTGCTTTTTTTAATGCTGCAGCAATACCAATTTTATTGATAGTTTTTAAAGCAGCTGTTGATACTTTCAACGTTACCCATCTATCTTCTTCAGGAATGTAAAAACGTTTTTTAACTAAGTTAACAGAGAATTTTCTCTTAGTTTTATTCATAGCGTGAGAAACATTGTTCCCAACCATTGCTTTTTTACCTGTTAGTTCACAAACTCTTGACATTATTTCTAATCTTTTATTTCGTTATTCAAAATCAGGGTGCAAAGAAACAAAATTGTATCGAATTACACAACAATCTTTTACTATTTTTTTGAAATTTCTTTATAAACCCAATCGAGCGCCTTATTTACCGCTCTATCAATGACTTTCTCCCTTGGTTGTCCAAAGTTAAATTCTTCTGCAAAAATATCATTTTTTATCGCAATCGCAACACAAACTGTTCCTACTTCAACATCGGAATCTCCTTTTGAAGGCCCTGCATTTCCTGTAGTTGAAATCGCAATATCCGTTTTCATTAACTGTTGCACCGATTGCGCCATTGCCATTGCTACTTCTTTGCTCACCACCGAATGTTCTTCAATTAATGCAGCTGGAATATTCAAAAGAGATTCTTTTATTTCGGTAGCATAACTCACCACACTTCCTTTAAAATAAGAAGATGCTCCCGCAACTGAAGTAATTGTTTGTGCAATTTTCCCTCCCGTACAGCTTTCGGCAGTTGCAATGGTCAATTGTTTTTCTTTTAACAAACGTCCTAAAACAACTTGAATAGAATCTTCCTCGTCATACCCCACAATAACATCTCCTATTAATGGCTTTAACTTTTCAACTTCTTGCGCTATGGTATCATGCAACAATTTTTCATCAGCTCCTTTGGCTGTTAATCGCAAACGAACTTGTCCCGGACTTGGTAAATATGCTAATTTTATAAAAGGAGGTAAATTATCTTCCCATTCCTCAATTTGTTCGGCAAGCAAACTTTCCCCCCTGCCATAAGTCAAAATGGTTTTGTGAACGATATAAGGTCTTTGAAACTTAGCGATCAGTCTAGGAATTACTTCATTATCAATCAAATACTTCATTTCGTAAGGTACACCCGGAAGCGAAACAAAAACCGTATTTTCTTTTTCCACCCACATTCCCGGAGCTGTTCCTACTGCATTGAAAAGCACTGTCGCTTTTGAAGGAACCAAAGCCTGATCTTTATTCATTTGTGTAATCGGACGTTTGTAAAAACCTTCTATCAGTTCTTTTACGTGAGCCAAGACTTTTGGATCTTCTACCAATTCGTCATCAAAAAAAGAGCAAAATGTTTTTTTAGTTACATCGTCTTTAGTGGGGCCCAATCCACCGGTAACAATAACTACATCGACTTTTGAAAGCTGATTTTGTAATGTTTGTGTAATGTGTTCCTGACTATCTGAAATAGACAACATTTCGTGAACACCAATTCCTATCTTATCTAAAGCTTTAGCCATGTAAGCGGAATTAGTATCTACTATTTGTCCAATAAGAATTTCGTCACCAATAGTAATTATGGAGGCTTTCATATTTTTTAAAAAGTAGGTTTTAATTAATTAAAGGCGAAAATCTTTCTTGATTTCTTTTACGGCAAGTTCCACTCGTTCACGAAGTGATTTAAACGTTTCTTTGATTTCTTTTTTTTGCCCTTCTGATTTTGCCCAAGCCATGATTTGCAGATTTTCATCATAAGCCATGTCCATTCCTAAAAGGTCTAAGGAAGGTTTAATTTTGTGAGCCGAAGCATATACTCTGGAAAAGTCTTTTTCTTCAATTCCTACTTTCATAGATTTAATTTCTACGGGAACTTCATCTAAAAAAAGACTTACTATTTGAAAAGCAAAATCTCTATCATTCTCTGAGATTTCATAAACTTTAGACAAATTATACTGTAGTGCCATGATTACTTAACTTGAATTTTAAACATTTGTTTTCCTTCCAGAGAACCCACTAATTCATCACCTTCTTTTACAGCAGCTACACCTTTTGGCGTACCGGTAAAGATAACATCACCTGTTTTTAATGTGAAATACTGAGAAACATACGCTATAATTTCATCTATTTTCCACAACATTAAAGAAGTGTTACCTGTTTGTACTACTTCTCCGTTTTTGGTTAACTCAAAGTTAAGGTTTTCTAATGAAGAAAATGTATTTTTCGGTAAAAAGTCACCAATAATCGCTGAATTGTCAAATGCCTTTGCTTTTTCCCAAGGCAACCCTTTTTCTTTTAGTCTATTTTGTAAATCACGAGCTGTAAAATCGATTCCTAAACCAATTTCATCGTAATATTTATGTGCAAATTTTGCATCAATATACTTTCCGACTTTGTTGATTTTTACTAAAACTTCCACTTCATGATGCACATCATTACTAAACTCAGGAATAACAAACGGAAATTGTTTTGCCAAAACGGCTGTATCGGGTTTCATAAAAATCACCGGTTCGCTTGGTCTTTCGTTGTTTAATTCCGATATATGGTCAGCGTAATTTCTTCCTATACAGATTATTTTCATTTTTATCTAGGAGTTAGGGGTTAGTAAAAGGTTTTTAGGTGTTTATGTTCAGTAACTATTACTAATTACTCTCTCCTAATTCCTGATTACTAAAACTTTGTATTTAGTTTTCTCAACTTAATTCCGGTTAATACTTTTTTAGTGTACAAAGGGAAATCGGCGTTTTGAATCCAACCGAAATACCCCGGTTCTTTTTCCAACACATCATCCACCAAAGCACCTTTATGTTTTCCAAAAGTAAAAATCTCTTGTCCGTCTTCATTTAACGCAATAAATCCGGCGAAATCCACTGATTTTTTACGCGTAGTGAACTCAGAAAGTTTCTTCATATCGTTTTCTAAATCTTCGTAACGCTCTAATTGCGCTTTCAGAATTTCATACGTTGCATTCGTATCTGCTTCGGCACTGTGCGCATTATCTAAACTTTCGTTACAATAAAAACGATACGCTGCACTTAGTGTTCTTTCTTCTTTTTTGTGAAAAATAGTTTGCACATCAACCGTTACTCTATTTTTCATATCGAAATCGACCTCAGCACGCAATAATTCTTCTGCTAAAAGCGGAATGTCGAAACGATCCGAATTAAAACCTGCTAAGTCAGAATCTTTAATCATATTATAAACGTGTGGTGCCAATTCGTTAAAAGTAGGTTCGTTTGCTACTTTTTCATCCGTTATTCCGTGAACCGCTGTAGAATGCGCCGGAATTGGAATTGTGGGATTTACTAACCATGTTTTACTTTCTTTGTTTCCGTTTGGAAAAACCTTTAATATTGATATTTCAACGATTCTATCTCTTGCCACATCAATTCCTGTGGTTTCTAAATCGAAAAAGCAAATAGGTCTATTTAGTTTTAATTCCATATTTTTTGGTTTGAATTACAAAGGTAAAAATTTATACGCGCTTTTGAAACTATATATACAATTACAACCCCGATTACAGCGGTATCTTTTTGTTGTTCCCGAATCAACTAGAGTTAACAACAAAAAATAAAGCGGAAAGCGGGACGTTTAATCATTTGAAAGACTGCATTTGTGTTGCATAAAAAAACCGACAGTAAGACTATCGGTTTGTATTTCAGAACCTGAAACAAGTTCAGGTTGACAAATTAAATTTCTCTAGTAATATCCCAAGATTCTAGTAATTGTGCTACGCGTTTTACGAAACTTCCTCCTAATGCTCCGTCTACTACTCTGTGATCATAAGAGTGTGATAAGAACATTTTTTGACGGATACCGATAAAATCACCATCTGGTGTTTCGATAACAGCAGGTACTTTACGAATAGCTCCTAAAGCTAAAATACCTACTTGTGGCTGATTGATAATTGGTGTTCCAAAAACAGAACCGAAAGTACCAACGTTTGTAACCGTGTACGTTCCACCTTGTGTATCGTCTGGTTTTAATTTTCCGGTTCTTGCGCGGTTTGCTAAATCGTTCACTTGTTTAGCCATACCCACTAAGTTTAATTGGTCAGCATTTTTAATTACCGGAACAATTAAGTTTCCGTTTGGTAAAGCAGCAGCCATACCTAAATTGATATTTTTCTTTTTGATGATGTAATCGCCGTTTACTTGAATATTCATCATTGGGAATTCGCGTAATGCTTTTGCAACTACTTCCATGAAGATTGGCGTAAAAGTCAATTTCTCACCTTCGCGTTTTTCGAAAGCATTTTTAACTTTATCTCTCCATTTCACAATATTGGTAACATCAACTTCAATGAACGATTGAACGTGAGCTGAAGTTTGTTTTGACTCTACCATGTATTTAGAAATCAGCTTGCGCATTCTATCCATTTCGATGATTTCGTCTTCTCCGTTAACCGATACCGAAGCAGCTTTTGAAGCTGCTTGCTTCTCGTCTCTCGACTCTGCTCGAGATGACACAACTGAAGATTGAGACTGAACACTTGCAACTGGTGACTGTACACTAGTTTGACTTCCTCTGGTTTTTACGTAATTTAAGATATCGTCTTTAGTAACACGCCCGTCTTTACCGGTTCCGTTTATCGCTTCTAATTCAGCAACAGAAACACCTTCTTCTTTAGCGATGTTTTTCACTAATGGCGAGAAGAATTTATCTGAATTTGAAAAATCGGCAGGTGCTGCTACTTCTTTAGCAACTTCGATAGTTTTAGCAACCTCAGCTACTTGCTTCTCGTCTCTCGACTCCGCTAGAGATGACGCGCTCGAAGTGACATCATTTGTAGCAACTGAAGCAGTAGCAACCGCACCGCCTTCAGTTTCAATAATAGCTACTGTTTGACCAACCTGAACCACATCGTCCACATTGAATAGAATTTCAACTAGTGTTCCTGAAACTTCAGAAGGTACTTCACTGTCTACTTTATCAGTAGCAATTTCAAGTACTGCTTCATCTTGTTCAATAGTATCACCAACTTGTTTTAACCAGTTCGTCACCGTTGCTTCAGCAACACTTTCACCCATTTTAGGTAATTTCAATTCAAACTTTGCCATATTTTTAACTAAAGTTGCGTTTATTTATTTTAGATTACAAAAATAATAATTTTTAGATGCTTTTATAATGAATACAATAAAATTTTACAACAAAATAACTTTTCCTCTATCATTTGAATTATCACTTCCTATTAAATACTTATGATTCATTGATAAAAATTTAAAAGTATAATTTTTATTTCTATTAGTTTTCATTAATTGGATTGCTTTTTTAAAGGAATTTGATTTCAGATCGATTATAAATTCAACTCGTACATGAAACGGAACATCACTGTTTTTATTAATATTTGCTTTTAATTTATCACTTATTTTTTCTTTTATTTTTTCATCAATCCCTTCGCTAACCAAAATATACTGTTCCGGATTTTTTACGCTTACTGTTTTGGATTGAAACACTTTTAACAACGAAAAAGCAAAACTTCCCATTTGCATCATGACATCAAAAAACCATGATTTTTTAAAGTGCTTTTTGTAGAAAAATTGCATGGCTTCGCGAAAGCGTTTCATATACAATCCGTCTCTTATCGTACTTTCTCCTTTATAATGTATCACCGTTGTCTCGGCAAAATAATAATTAGAATAACCCGCTTTTTTAACCAAATAACTCAAATCAATATCATCGGAATACATGAAGCAGTTTTCGTCAAATCCACCAACTTCCAAATACAAATCGCGTTTCATAACCATAAATGCACCTACCAAAATATCGACTTCTCCCGATTGATCTTTAGTCAAATGCATCGCGTAATATTGGTTAAACCAACTTGACTTTGGAAACAACTTATACAAACCGAAAATTTTGGTAAAAGCCACCCAAGGTGTTGGCACTCCTCTTTTGCATTCGGGAAGAAATTTTCCGGAACCGTCGATTAATTTACAACCGATAATACCAGTGTTCAGTTGCCAGTGCTCAGTGTTCAGTATTTTAGAAAAAGTATCTTCGGCAACAACGGTATCGGGATTTAAAATGCAAATGTATTCGCCTTTGGCTTGGGCTACACCTATATTATTCCCTTTGGGAAAACCCAAATTCTCCTTGTTTTCAATTAAAGTAACATTAGGAAATTGTTCTTTAATCATTTGGCAACTAGCATCAGAAGAAGCATTATCAACCACAATGATTTCACCATTTATGTCTTGCAACGCTTTTTGAACGCTGTAAACACACTGTTCTAAAAAATACCGTACGTTGTAATTAAGAATTATTACCGATAGTTGCATGACGCGAAAATAAGTAATAAATTCGAAGAAAAATATCAAAATTCAAATGAAATCATTTTTAACAATTGTATCTTTTTGTCTTTCGCTATTGGTTTGGTCACAAAATAGTATTGAACAAAATTATGACAAAAAGGAAATGTATATCACCATGCGTGATGGTGTAAAACTTTTTACCAGCATCTATATTCCTAAGGATATTTCTAAGAAAAACAAATATCCGTTCTTAATGCAACGTACGTGCTACAGCGTTGGACCTTATGGTGAAGACAAATTCAGAAGAGCCCTTGGCCCAAGTCATTTTTTATCTGACGACAAATATATTTTTGTTTACCAAGATGTAAGAGGTCGATACATGAGTGAAGGAACTTTTACCAATATGACGCCGCAAGTAGACCACAAAACCAAACAAAATATTGACGAAAGCACTGATACGTACGACACCATAGATTGGTTAGTAAAAAACATTGCAAACAACAACGGAAAAGCCGGTCAATACGGGACTTCTTACCCTGGTTTTTACACCGCTGTTGGAACTTTAGCAAATCATCCGGCATTAGTTGCTTCATCGCCACAAGCACCCATTTCCGATTTCTTTTTTGACGATTTTCACCACAATGGAGCTTTCTTAATGAGTTATTTTAAGACTTTTCCTGTTTTTGGCGTATCTAAAGACAAGCCTACACAAGAACATTGGTTTGGAAAAGATATGATTAAAAAAACTTCAGATGATGGTTTGGTTTTCTATAACGAATTAGGTACCTTAAAAGAAGGTGTAGACACCTATTACAAAGACAATTTCTTTATGCAAGAAGTAATGGAGCATCCTAATTATGATACTTTTTGGCAAAAAAGAAACTTGTTATCGCACTTAAAAGACATTAAACATGCCGTAATGACTGTTGGCGGTTGGTATGACGCCGAAGATTTAGCCGGACCATTGAACATTTACAAAACCATTGAAAAAACTAGCCCAAAAGCAAAAAACACAATTGTGATGGGACCTTTTTCGCATGGCGGATGGGGACATGAAAACGGAAAAACATTCCATAATGATATTTACTTTGGCGATAGCATTGCGACGTTCTACCAAAAAAATATTGAATACAAATTCTTTTCGCATTACTTAAAAGGCGATAAAAAAGACAAAATAACATTACCGGAAGCCTACATGTTTGATACCGGTAAAAAAGAATGGAAAGAATTTACAGCTTGGCCACCTGAAAAAGCAGAAAAAGTAAATTTTTATTTAACAGAAAATGCTTCATTAAGCAAAGCCAAACCTTCTAACACTGCTTCAACAGAATATTATAGCGATCCTAATAATCCGGTACCGAGTTCTGTAAATCATAAAGATTTCAACGGTTTTACACCGCGTAATTATATGAGTGAGGACCAACGATTTGCGTTAAGCCGTCCGGATGTAGTGACTTTCACTACTGACTATTTAACGGAAGACATTACTTTTGCCGGAGAAATTTTAGCAAAATTAAACATTGCTTCTACAAGTACCGATGCCGATTTTGTGGTGAAATTAATTGATGTTTATCCGCTTGACGAACCTGCTAATGAAGACAAACCGAATGTAGTGTATGCCAATTACCACCAAATGGTGCGAAGCGAAATCATGCCGGCGCGTTTTAGAAACAGCTTTGAAAAACCGGAAGCTTTAACACCAAACCAAGCGACAAAAGTAACATTCCGTCTTCAAGATGTGTTGCATACATTCAAAAAAGGACATAAAATCCAAATTCAAGTACAAAGCACATGGTATCCGTTAATGGAAATCAATTCGCAGAAATTCTTAGAAAATCCGCATTTGGCTTCCAAAGAAGATTACACCAAAGCTTTTATCAAAGTCTTTAACGATAGTTCAATAGAAGTTGAAGTTTTAAAATAAATGGAATCAGCCTTCGGGCTGATTTTCTCTTTCTAATACATCAGCTGCTTTTTGGAATTTTCTTTCCATCCTGCTTGGTTCGAGTACTCGACAAAATAAATTTTTAAATCGGCTTGGTTAGCATACTCTACAAAGTAGATTTTTTTATCCGCTTGATTCGAATATTCTGTAAAAAACCACTTTCCATCATTTTTCCCTACTTGATTAGAATATTTTACTTTGTAAACGAACAAATCAGCTTGATTGGGATAATCTACCACAAAAACCTTTACATCCGCTTGATTAGCATATTGAACAGCATATACCTTTTGCGCTTTAGCAATAAAAGGAAAAGCCGTCAAAGCTGTTATTAAAATAATTCGAAACATCTCTTACTATATTTCTAACTAAAATACACAATCTAAAAGTAATAAGCTTAAAAATTCAAAACCAAAACCTTATTTTTGCACCAATAAAAATTGGCACATTGCCTCATCGTCTAATTGACACATTAATTACATGAACTTCCTTTCAGTCGAAAATATCTCAAAAGCTTACGGCGAACGCGTTTTGTTTGAAAACATTTCATTTGGTATCAACAAAGACCAAAAAATCGCTTTTATTGCTAAAAACGGTTCCGGAAAAACAACCATTATGAACATGTTAGCCGGTTTAGACGAACCCGATAGTGGTCAGGTTATTGTTCGTAAAGACATTAAAATGGCATTTTTATCGCAAAATGACAATTTACAACCCGAACTGACTATTGAAGAGAGCATTTTCGCCAGTGATAACGACACGCTGAAAGTGATAGAACAATACGAAAAAGCATTGGAAAACCCTGATGATGCCGAAGCATATCAAAAAGCGTTTGACAATATGGATCGTCATAATGCTTGGGATTTTGAAACGCAATACAAGCAAATTTTGTCCAAATTGAAATTAGACGATTTAAAACTGAAAGTCAAAAATCTTTCGGGTGGGCAAAAGAAACGCTTGTCATTAGCCATCATTTTAATCAATAAACCCGATTTCTTAATCTTGGATGAGCCCACCAACCACTTGGATTTAGAAATGATTGAATGGCTAGAAGACTATTTTGCCAAAGAAAATTTAACATTATTCATCGTAACGCATGACCGTTTCTTTTTAGAGCGCGTTTGTAACGAAATTTTAGAACTAGAAAACGGAAAATTATACCAATACAAAGGCAATTATTCCTATTATTTAGAGAAAAAAGAAGAACGAATTGCTTCTGAAAACGCAAGTGTTGACAAAGCCAAAAACTTATTCGTTAAAGAATTAGAATGGATGCGTCGCCAACCGAAAGCGCGTACAACCAAATCTAAATCGCGTCAAGATGATTTTTACGTGATTAAAGAGAAAGCCATGAGTCGCCGTAAGGAAAATGTGGTGGAACTGGAAATCAACATGGAACGTATGGGAAGCAAGATTATTGAATTGGCAAAAATCAATAAAAGTTTCCAAGACAGAGTGATTCTAAAAGATTTTAATTACTCGTTTCAACGTGGCGAACGCGTGGGAATTATTGGTAAAAACGGAACCGGAAAATCAACTTTTTTAAATATTATTACCGGAAGTATTCAGCCCGATTCTGGAAAGGTAATCGTGGGTGACACCATGAAAATCGGATATTATACGCAAAGTGGAATCAATCCGAAACCGCAACAAAAAGTAATCGACATCATTAAAGAATATGGCGAATATATTCCGTTAACCAAAGGGAAAATCATTTCGGCTTCGCAATTATTGGAACGCTTTTTATTTGATGCCAAAAAACAATACGATTACGTTGAAAAACTAAGCGGTGGCGAATTGAAACGTTTGTATTTGTGTACCGTTTTAATTCAAAATCCGAATTTCTTGATTCTCGATGAGCCAACGAATGATTTGGATATCGTGACATTAAATGTGTTGGAAAACTTCCTTTTAGATTATCCCGGATGTTTGTTAGTGGTAAGTCACGATCGTTATTTTATGGACAAAATTGTAGATCACTTATTTGTGTTCCGTGGGCAAGGCGAAATTGAAGATTTTCCCGGAAACTACTCGGATTTCAGAACGTATGAAGATTCAGCGGAACCTGTTAAAGCGGAAAAAGTGGAATCGGCTAATGCAAAATCTTGGAAAGAAAAACAAGTCAAATCAGGCTTAACTTTTAACGAACAAAAAGAGTTTCAAAAAATTGAACGCGAAATCAAAGATTTGGAATTCAAGAAAAAAGAAATTGAAGCCGAATTTGCCAACGGAAAAGTAGCCGATAACAAGATTGAAACAAAAGCTAACGAATTACAAAAAATCATTCAATCTTTAGAAGAAAAAGAAGAACGTTGGTTTGAATTGAGTGCAAAAATGGAGTAAATCTTTCATTTTCGTATATTCTATTACCAACCTCATTGATACAATCTCAAAACTCTAAAACATTATATTCTACTTCTTCGTAATGTTTTAGAGTTTTCATAACATTCATAACCTTTAAATAAACATTTAATAATTCCGGGTTTTAAATTCCTTAATACCCAGGAAATACCTTTGCCCTGAAATTTATGGACTTAAATTTTTATAGGGATAAAAGAGTTTATTGTTATGGTGGGATTATTTTCTTTTAGAAATCTTATTCCTCCTCCCCATCTCTATAAAACTGCTATACAGAACCTATTAAACAAACATAACATGAAAAAAATCATTACATTATTAATTGCCTTAACAGGATATAGTATGTTGGCTCAAACATTAAATCCTTACCTACAGGCCGCTACTCCTTATTCCATTTATGTAAATTGGAAAACGGATACTAACCCTGAAAGTATTGTTGAATACGGAACTTCTCCTACTGATTTACTTAATGCTGTTTCCGGAACAAATACTATTTTCTCGGACACGGGATATCCGAATAATTATTACTATCACTCTGTTAAAATTGAAGGACTGCAACCCAATACAAAATATTATTACAGAGCCGTAACCGGAAGTAATACCTCAGAAATACTTTCTTTCAAAACGATGCCTTTACCCGGACAAGCCGCTACAGCAGACGGACATTTACGCTTCTTACTATTAGGAGATAACCAGATGAGAAATCTTCCTCGTTTTGATACTTTAGTAGCTCAGTCCAAAAGAAAGATTAGCGAAAAATGGGGAGCTCAATTAGATCCTTCAGACAACATTGCTTTAACAGTTATGGTAGGAGATCAGGTTGATACCGGTACTTTAGACCATTATGAAAATGTACATTTTAAAAAGAATAAAGAACTTTCAGGATTAATTCCCATTCAAACATTGGTAGGAAATCATGAAACTTATGGAACATTGGGAATGAATGCTTACTACGATCATTATGTTTTAGACGAAATGGTTTATCAAGGCATTAGTTCCGGTACGGAGAATTATTATGCAAACCAAGTGGGAAATGTACTTTTCATTTGTTTAGATACCGAACACACCAGTGCTACGCAATTAGCTTGGGTTCAACAAATTTTAAGTGCTGCTGAAAATGACACTACTGTTGACTGGATTATTTCGTTAGGACACAGACCTTATCAGGCAGAACAATATATCGGAGATATTTCATCTTGGGTACGCAATACTGTTATGCCTTATTTAACTGCTTCTCCTAAACATATTTTACACGTAGGTGCTCATCATCATTTATATCATAGAGGTCAATTAAAAAACACGCCTACTTATCAAATTATATCCGGAGGCGTTGCTTGGGATCAATATTGGGGAATGAGTACAGAACAAGATTATGAAGATGTACAAAAAACAATTGCTAACTGGGCGTATTCTATCATTGATATTGATGTCATTAACGAAACTTTTAATGTAGAAACCTACTCTATAGGAAGTGTTTATGAATGGAAAAATAACGAATTGATCGATGAGTTTCACCGCGAAAAGAATAAACCTGAGCCTAATACTCCTGAAATTACAACTGATTTAACCGGACAAGAATTAGAACTACCTATTTTAATTGAAACTTCTCCTTATGAAACTTCTACCAATGAATTACTTAATTCTACAGAATTCTTAATCAGTAAAGCTTCAGATTTTAGTACGATTGTAAAATCATATTATAGAGATTATGAAAATTGGTTTGGTGGTATTGAGGGACATCCTGATCAAGAATACAATCTTAATGAAGGGGTAGATATTACCAAATATACGATTCCGACAGGAGAACTTGAAAATGGTTTGCATTACATCAAATACCGTCAAAGAGACAGAAACTTAAACTGGAGCGACTGGAGTCCTGTAAAATCATTTCAAGTTATAAATAGCACTTATGCTGACCCTCAAATTACACTTTCAGAAGAAAACTATCAATTAAGCGAAGCCATTGCCGTTAATTTTACTGATGGACCAGGTAATGCCAAAGATTGGATTGGTATTTATCACAACGGACAAAATCCGGGAGGTCCGGCTTCTACTTTATGGAAATATGTAAATAACAGTACTTCTAGCGGAGCTAGTGGTATTACAAGCGGGCAAGTAACTTTCCCTAATGGATTAACTCAAGCTGATTTGTATTTTGCCGCTTTTCTTGAAAATGATGGGTATACAGAAATTGCGCCACGCCAAACTTTTTATGCCGGACCTATACCTGTTTTAACAACGGATGAACAAGTATACACGTCAGGAAGTGATGTAGTCGTTACTTTTCAAAATATCCCTCATTTAGCGCAAGACTGGATTGGTATTTATAAAGTGAATATTACTCCGGGAAGTGATACAAATGCAATACAATGGGAATATATTACTAATCTTGGAAATACAGCAAATGGTAATTATACCGTTTCCGACTTAGCAGATGGATACTATTTTGCAGGTTACTTCCTTAAAAATGGATATTATCGCATTGGTGAAAAAGCCTTCTTTCAAGTAGGAGAACTCATTACCAACTTAGCAACAGATGCGACTGTTTATAACCTTAACGAAAACATCATGGCAACTTGGACAGATGCTCCCGGATTGCCAAAAGACTGGTTAGGAATTTATAACCAAGGAGATGATCCTAGTGTAGATCCATTAATCAGTTACACGTATTTTAATGGTTTAACAGATGGTTCCATTATGATTCCGGAAGAAAACATGCCACAAGAAGAAGGAAACTACTTCATTGTAATGTTTACAAATGATTCTTATACAGAAGTTTCCAACCGTGTTGACTTTGAGATTATTGATTTGTTGAGTGTGGAAAATCAAACCAGTGCCAACTCAGCCGTACAAGTATATCCTAATCCGGCAAAAGCAGGAGAACAAACTTATATCAAATCAAAATACCCGATTGACAGAATTGATATGTTTGACATGACAGGGAACTTATTCTACACCAGTAAAAATGTAAATGATTATAACTTTAGCTTAATTAACCAAAACTTACCTAAAGGAACATACATTCTTAGAATACATTCTAATAAAATCTATAATGTAAAAATGATTATCAATTAATTTTAAAAATATTTGATACTAATTATTTTCAAAATCCCTCTTTCTGAGGGATTTTTTTATTGCTTTTAATATTTTTGCAAATGCAATCTCTATTCACACACATGCAGCAATTTCTTAAAGAATTATACAAAACCTATATATTCCCTTTTCAAGCCCTTGGAACTTTCTATTGGAATTCCAAAAATGAACATGGTGTACATTCGCCATTTGTATTTAGTTTAGTCACCAAATGCTTCTACGACAGGTCAAAATATACTGAATACCAAATTTTAAAACAATATAGAAAATCACTTCTAAACAATAAAAACAGCATTGAAGTAACCGACTTTGGCGCAGGTTCCCGTATTTTTAAATCAAATACTCGAGAAATTGCTAAAATTGCCAAAACAGCAGGAATTACCCCTAAAAGAGCCGAGTTACTATTTCGTATCGTTCGTTATTTTCAACCCGAACAAATTTTAGAAATCGGAACATCTTTAGGATTAGCCACTTCTGCCCTAGCATTGGGAATCGATACAAAGCCAACTTCAAATGCAAAAATTATCACTTTAGAAGGCTGCCCGAATACAATAGAGCAATGTCAATTACAATTTCAAAAATCAAAAATCAATTCAGAAAATATTAAATTTGTTAACACTGAATTTTCAAGCTATTTAAAAAACTGTCAACTCTCAACAGCTAATTGCCAACTGATTTATTTCGATGGCAATCATTCCAAAAAAGCAACGTTAGAGTATTTCAATTTACTGTTACCAACTGTTACCAATGATTCCGTTTGGATTTTTGACGACATTCATTGGTCACAAGACATGGAAGAAGCTTGGAAAATCATCAAAAGCCATTCACAAGTAACGGTTACTATTGACACTTTTCAATGGGGAATCGTTTTCTTTAGAAAAGAACAAAAAAAAGAACATTTTACTATACATTCAAGGAAAAACCTATCTTCCTTAATTTTTCAAAAAATTAAAATTTAAAACTTTTGAAACTATGGATATTAAACAAATTTTTGAAAACAACAAAGCTTGGGTTAGCGAAAAACTTGCTACTGACCCACAGTATTTTGACCATTTAGCACAAGGACAATCACCTGAATTTTTATACATCGGTTGTTCTGACAGTCGCGCTACTGCCGAAGAAATTATGGGAATGGCTCCGGGACAAGTTTTTGTTCACCGCAATATTGCTAACATGGTTCCTAATACCGATTTAAGTTCAATGTCGGTTATCAATTACGCTGTAAATCACTTAAAGGTAAATCACATTGTAGTTTGTGGTCACTATGGTTGTGGCGGTGTAAAATCGGCTATGCAGCAATCTGACTTGGGAATTTTAAATCCTTGGTTACGAAACATTCGCGATGTATATCGTTTGCATAAAAAAGAATTAAACTCAATTACTGACGAAGAAGCTAAATACAAACGTTTAGTAGAATTAAACGTTCAAGAACAATGCATCAACGTCATTAAAACTGCCGAGGTACAAAAAGCGAACAGAGACAGAGGATTAAAAGTTTACGGTTGGATTTTTGATCTTCACACCGGAAAACTAATCGATTTAAACATTGATTTCGATACTATCATACACGATATTACCGAGATTTATAAAATTGAAGGATAACATTCTTCAAAATATTTTGAACAATCGCCGTAACAAAATACCTTTTCTTTCTACTTATAGGAATATTCAGAATTCTAAATTTTAAATTCTAAATTCGTTATGTCACAACCTATCATAGAAATAAAAGGTATTACGCGCGATTTCCCTTTAGGAGAAGAAACCATTCATGTTTTAAAAGGAATTGATTTAACCATCAACAAAGGCGAATATGTTGCTTTAATGGGACCTTCCGGTTCAGGAAAATCCACTTTAATGAATATCTTAGGTTGCCTAGACACTCCTACTTCCGGATCTTATATTTTAAACGGAAAATTAGTCAGCGAAATGCACGACGATGAATTAGCCGAAATTCGTAATAAAGAAATTGGTTTCGTTTTTCAAACTTTCAACTTAATGCCTCGTACTACTGCTTTAGATAATGTAGCTCTACCTATGGTTTATGCTGGAAAATCTAAAGAAGAAAGAAACGAACGTGCTACAGAAGTGCTAACCCAAGTTGGTCTCCAAGATCGTATGGATCATAAACCCAATCAATTGTCTGGAGGTCAGCGCCAGCGTGTTGCCGTAGCTCGTGCTTTGGTAAATCATCCGGCTATGATTCTTGCCGATGAGCCAACCGGAAACTTAGACAGTAAAACTTCTGTTGAGATTATGGCTCTTTTTGACGAAATTCACGCTAAAGGAAACACCGTCGTTTTAGTAACTCACGAAGAAGATATTGCCGAACATGCACACCGAATCATCCGTTTAAAAGACGGCATGATTGAAACCGACGTGAAAAACAAATAATCCATTTTCACAATTAACCTTTTGTCATTCCGAACTTGTTTAACTACGTTGAATCTTCGATTTCGTAATCTATTGATTTTAAAATTGAAGCAAATCGATCAGGCTTTATTTGCTTACCTTTTTCCTGCTGTACATTGCAATATTTTGTTTTGTATTAAGTGTTTCTATTCCATTCATCCTCACAAAACAAAATGATTTTCACTTCCATCAGGGCTAAAGTGTAATCCATATACTTTTTGTTATCTTTGAAAAAAAATGCCCAAAGCTTCAAGCTTACCGCATAAAGCCACAAACTATGAAAGTATATACAAAAACCGGAGATAAAGGTACTACTGCACTATTTGGCGGGACTCGTGTTCCCAAACATCATATTCGCATTGAAAGCTACGGAACGGTTGACGAACTTAATTCGCACATTGGTTTAATTCGCGACCAAAACATTAATCCATTGTACAAAGCAGTACTAATTGAAATTCAAGATCGTCTGTTTACAGTAGGAGCTATTTTGGCCACGCCACCCGAAAAAGAAGTTTTAAAAAACGGTCAGCAACGTTTAAATATCAATCGCATTTCTGAAGAAGACATTGATTACCTCGAACAAGAAATCGACAAAATGGATACCGAGTTGCCACCAATGACACATTTTGTTTTGCCAGGCGGTCACACTACCGTGTCATATTGTCATATTGCACGTTGTGTTTGTCGCAGATCAGAGCGTTTAGCAGTACATTTACATGAATTAGAACCTGTCGATGAGTTAGTTTTAACCTACCTTAACCGACTTTCTGACTACTTATTTGTATTGGCACGAAAGTTGTCACACGATTTGAACGCTGATGAGGTAAAATGGATTCCAAGAAAGTAGTTTATGCGTAAAAAGACGCAACTATTTTACATCCAAATAAATACCTTTACACTTTACAAAACAAACGTTCTTACAAATAATTAAAAAAAAATCAAAAAACACTTGACTTTTTAAGTTAAAAATTTATTTTTGCATTAAATTAAATCGATAGAAAGATGTATTGGACATTAGAATTAGCATCTTATTTAAGTGATGCGCCTTGGCCCGCAACCAAAGACGAACTTATCGACTATGCAATCAGAACAGGAGCTCCTCTTGAAGTAGTTGAAAACCTGCAGTCTATTGAAGATGAGGGTGAAATTTACGAATCAATGGAAGAAATTTGGCCTGATTATCCGACTGACGAAGATTATCTTTGGAATGAGGATGAGTATTAATTAAAAGATAAAACACAGCAACTTAAAAGTCTCTTCAAGAGGCTTTTTTTTGTAAATTTGCACACCAAAATAAAGAAAAATAAGTAGTTATGAGTATCATAAATTCCATATTGAAAGCTTTTGTGGGCGATAAATCCCAAAAAGACATAAAAGCTATTCAACCCATTGTTACTAAAATTAAGTCTTTTGAAGTACCTCTTCAAGCCTTAAGTCATGATGAATTAAGAGCTAAAACTGTTGAATTCAAAGAAAAAATTAAAGCTTCAAGAGCTGAAAAAGATAACAAAATCGATTCTTTGAAACAACAAGCTGAAGAAACAGAAGACATTGATGCTCGTGAAGATATCTATGCTGAAATTGATCAGTTAGAAAAAGAAGCTTATGAACTTTCTGAAAAAACATTAAATGAAATTTTACCGGAAGCTTTTGCCGTAGTAAAAGAAACAGCACGTCGTTTCAAAGAAAACACGAGCATTTCAGTTACTGCAACTCCAAAAGACAGAGAATTATCTGCAACTAAACCTTATATTACTATTGAAGACGAGAATGCAGTTTGGGCAAATTCTTGGGATGCTGCCGGAAAAGCCATCACTTGGGATATGATTCACTACGATGTTCAGCTAATTGGCGGTATCGTATTGCATCAAGGTAAAATTGCCGAAATGCAAACCGGTGAAGGTAAAACTTTAGTAGCTACACTTCCTATTTACTTAAATGCTTTGACTGGTAACGGGGTTCACTTGGTTACCGTAAATGACTACTTAGCAAGACGTGATAGTACTTGGAAAGCTCCTTTATTTGAATTCCACGGAATGACTGTTGATTGTATCGATAATCACCAACCGAATTCTGAATCAAGAAGAAAAGCGTATGAAGCTGATATTACGTACGGAACGAATAACGAATTCGGTTTTGACTACTTGCGTGATAACATGGCGCACTCGCCTGCTGATTTGGTACAACGCAAACATAACTACGCTATTGTCGATGAGGTTGACTCGGTTTTAGTAGATGATGCTCGTACACCATTAATTATTTCCGGACCGGTTTCTGACGGAGATCGTCATGAATTCATGGAATTGAAACCAAAAGTAGAAAATCTTGTAGGACTTCAACGTAAATTAGCTACTGATTGCTTAACAGAGGCTAAACGTTTCTTCAAAGAAGGAAATACTAAAGAAGCTGGTTTCTACTTATTGCGTTCGCACAGAGCGTTACCAAAAAACAAAGCTTTGATTAAATTCTTATCCGAAGACGGAGTAAAACAATTGCTTCAAAAAACGGAGAACCACTACATGCAAGACAACAACAGAGAGATGCCAAAAATTGACGAGGCACTTTACTTTGTTATCGAAGAAAAAAATAACCAAGTTGAATTAACTGATAACGGAATTAAATTCCTTTCTCAAGATACTGATGCTAACTTCTTCGTTTTACCAGATATCGGAACTGAAATTGCTAAAATTGAAAGAGCCAATTTATCAAAAGAAGAAGAAGCTGAACAAAGAGAAGAACTATACAAAGACTTCTCTGTAAAATCAGAACGTATTCATACTTTAACACAGTTATTAAAAGCGTACTCGTTATTTGAAAAAGATACCGAATATGTGATTATGGATAACAAAGTAATGATTGTTGACGAACAAACCGGACGTATCATGGACGGTCGTCGTTATTCTGATGGTTTACACCAAGCGATTGAAGCTAAAGAAAACGTAAAAATTGAAGCTGCAACGCAAACTTTTGCAACCATTACTTTGCAAAACTACTTCCGTATGTATAACAAATTAGGAGGTATGACGGGTACTGCTGTTACGGAAGCTGGTGAATTCTGGGAAATCTACAAATTAGACGTTGTTGAAATTCCTACCAATAGACCAATTGCTCGTAAAGATAAAGACGATTTAATCTATAGAACCGTTCGCGAAAAATTCAACGCTGTTATTGACGATGTTGTCCAACTTTCGCAAGCCGGAAGACCAGTATTGATTGGTACAACTTCTGTAGAAATTTCAGAATTATTGAGCCGTATGTTGAAAATGAGAGGTATTCATCACAACGTATTGAATGCTAAAATGCACAAACGCGAAGCTGAAATTGTTGCAGAAGCCGGTAAACCGGGAATTGTAACTATCGCTACGAATATGGCAGGTCGTGGTACCGATATTAAACTTTCTGACGAAGTGAAAAAAGCAGGTGGTTTAGCGATTATTGGTACAGAACGTCACGATTCTCGTCGTGTAGACCGTCAGTTACGTGGTCGTGCCGGTCGTCAGGGAGATGTGGGTAGTTCTCAGTTCTACGTTTCGTTAGAAGATAACTTAATGCGTTTATTCGGTTCTGAAAAAGTAGCTAAAATTATGGATCGTATGGGTTTAAAAGAAGGTGAAGTTATCCAACATTCTATGATGACTAAATCGATCGAAAGAGCTCAGAAAAAAGTAGAAGAAAACAACTTTGGCGTGCGTAAACGTTTATTAGAATATGATGACGTAATGAATGCGCAACGTGAAGTAGTTTACAAACGTCGTAAACATGCTTTACACGGAGAGCGTTTGAAAGTGGATATTGCAAACATGATGTTTGACACGTCAGAATTGATCGTTCAAAACAACAAATTAGCAAACGACTTCAAAAACTATGAATTCGATTTAATTCGTATTTTCTCAATCAGTGCTCCTATCACAGAAGCGGAATTTACTAAATTAACCGAAAGAGAAATTACAGGTAAAACATACAAAGCTGTTTTAGCTCATTATACCGAGAAAAACGAAAGAAGTGCACACGAAGCTTTCCCTATCATCAAAAACGTTTATGAAAACAATAATGGTAGATATGAGCGAATTGTAGTTCCGTTTACTGATGGTATTAAATCGTTGAATATTGTTACCAATTTAGAAAAAGCATATCAAACCGAAGCAAAATCGTTGATTACTGATTTCGAGAAAAACGTAACTTTAGCTATCATTGACGAAGCATGGAAAAAGCATCTTCGCAAAATGGATGAGTTAAAACAATCAGTTCAATTAGCAGTTCACGAACAAAAAGATCCGTTATTAATCTACAAATTAGAAGCATTCAAATTGTTCAAAAGAATGGTTGACGATGTAAACAAAGACGTAATTTCATTCTTGTTTAAAGCTGATCTACCTTCGCAAAATCCAAATAACATTAGCGAAGCTAAAGAAGTAAAACAAAAAGAAAATTATACTGAAACTAAAGAGGAAGTTTTAAATACTGATGAAATGGCAGCACGTAGCCGTCAAGCTGCAAGCCAAAATCAAGCTCAAGAACAACAACCTCAAGTAACGAAAACGATTGTTAGAGAAACACCAAAAATCAATCGTAATGATGTTGTTATCATTAAACATGTTTTAAGCGGTAAAACCGAAGAAATGAAATTCAAAAAAGCAGAACCTTTATTAGCTACAGGCGAATGGGTCTTAGCTAACGAATAAAACATATCCCCTTTTTAAAAAATGCCCGATTGAAACTCAATCGGGCATTTTTTTTAATCCTTTTTAATATTTTCTAATGCTTTTTCTACTTTTTCCAAACGATCTAAAATAGATTGTAAATCCCTTCTTTTTCTTCCTTTAGACTGAATTTCACCAATGATTAAATACGCGTTTTCAGCCGAATTTATTTCTCCTGTAATTTGAAATTGCCCATTCTGAAAACACAGATAGTTTTGATTTTTAGAAATCGACTCTTGATTGAGTTTTGCTAATAACAAATAGCTTCCTTCTGTATACATGCTTTTTTGAGCCAATTGCTCATCAACTTTGTAAACAAAACTCAGATTTGCTAATATTTTTTGCAAATCAAAATTTTGAAAATGATTTGTTTTATCCAACTCATAAACTGAAACATTTTCCCTCTCCTTGTTCGGAATCAAATGTTCAATTTCTGAAAAATTAGTTATTTTATTTATTGTTACCGGCTTGGAAAGTAAATCATCTGTAGTAAGATTTAATATTTTTGCAATTTTAAGCAACGACTCTATTTTAGGCTCCGCCCGGCCTTCTTCATACGAACTAATAACACCGCGATTTAATTCCAATAATTCTGCAAAAGCTTGTTGACTCAACCCTTTTATCTGTCTTATTTTTTTTATATTGGTGCCAAAATATGTCATGCCTTCCGTATTTAGTACAAAACAAAGGTAATGAAAATATTTTTATAATATTGCTAATATTTTTTGCAAATTAATTTTTTTATTCCTAGATTTGTTAGAACAACTTTAATCTCTACTCGATGCAACAAACAGAATTGTATTCAAAAATTAAAGATTGGTTACTCGAACTCAATATTGAAATTGTGCACGAAAACCCAAATCATCAAACATTTATTATCAGTAAAGAAACTGAAGGAATTAAAAACATGATTGTGGTTATTGCTCCTCAAATATTGATTATAGAGCAGTTTTTATTTAGCTGTAAAAAAGATCAGCCGGAAGTATACAAACAACTTCTGATTAAGAACAGAGATATTGTTCATGGTGCGTTTGTTTTGGACGAAACCGGTGAACGTGTGATTTTTAGAGACACGCTTCAAGCTGAAAATTTAGACCAAAACGAATTGGTAGGAACTATTAATTCACTGAGTTTATTGCTTAGTGAATATTCGGCTGAAATGATCAGTTTTAGTAAATTGTAGAACAATTAATATTAGACAACTATGAATATTTTTAAAAGACTTTTTAGAATAGGGAAAGCGGAAGCGCATGCAGCTATTGACGGATTGGAAGATCCGATTAAAATGACGGAACAGGGAATCAGAGAAATGAAAGAGCAGTTGGATAAAAGTATTCATGCTATGGCTCAGGTAAAAGCTTTGGCTATCCGAAGAAAGAACGAGCATGCTTCGCTTTTGAATAAATCGGAAGATTACCAAAATAAAGCGATGCTTTTGGTTCAAAAAGGAATCAAGGAAGAAATTGCTGTGGAAGAAAGCGATCGTTTGGCAAAAGAAGCGCTAAAAATGAAAGAACAAGCAACTCAAGATGCCAAATTAGCGGAAGCGGAAAGTCAAAAACTAGAGCAGGATGTTGAAAAAATGCAAGCGAATATCAATTCGTTAAAATCGACTATTGCAAAATGGGAAGGCGAATTAAAAACATTGCGTGCTCGAGTTCAGGTAAGTCAGGCGACACAAGACATCAATAAAAAGATGACGCAATTAGATTCGGATAGCACGATTAGCATGCTGGAAAAAATGAAAGACAAAGTCTTGCAACAAGAAGCGCTTGCTGATGCCTACGGAGAAATTGCAAATGCGTCAAAAAGTATAGACGAAGAAATCAATTCGGTAGTAGATACAACAGAAAATAAAGCCGAAGCTGAACTTCAAAAATTAAAAGAACAATTCAATGCAAACTAACAATGAATTTTGAAGAATTAATCGATGTTGCCTTTACGCCGGCTAATGCGGTACTGAGTATTGTTTTAATACTAAGTGTCTTGTATTGGTTGTTCACGATACTTTCCGGAATTGGCGATTTTGATTTGGATTTAGATACTGATCTCGATGGAGACCTTGATAATCCGGATGGATTGCTTGAAGTAGATGCTGATCCTTCTTCTTTCGTTCAATTTCTGAAATTTCTGAATTTAGACATCATCCCAATTACGTTCTTTTTAACCTTGGTGTTTTTATTTACTTGGTTGATCAACGTCAATTTAAGTTATTATTTGCCGTTGCCCAATTGGTTTTTCTTTATAACGATACTTCCCGCTTTTGTGGTGAGTTTATTCATTTCAAAATACGTTTGTACGCCATTGAAACCCGTTTTTAAAGAAATCAATCACAAAGGAGAAATGGCTTATGATTATTTAGGACGAACAGGAATTATGATTACCAATGCAGGAACCGATAAAACCGGAATGATTGAGTTAATTATCAATAAAGATCCCATTAGATTAATGGTTAAAAGTAAAGATGGTTCTCTGATCAAGCAAGGCGAAAAAGCCGTGATTGTGGACGAAGAACCTCAAAAAAAGTTTTTCTATATCGAAAAATCGTATGAATTATAATCCAACTAACACTAATTATTAAAAACTATTTATGAGTACATTTTACATCACGCTAGCTGTTATTCTCATCGCTGGTTTAGGACTGATCTTCTGGATTTTATCCATGTACAAAAAAACGGTTCAAGGAATTGTAATCCTGAGAACAGGTTATGGCGGAACCAAAGTGTTTTTCAATGCCGGTATTGTTATTCCGGTGATTCACCGCCAAGAAAATATGGATATTTCGGTTAAAAAATTAGAAATTTCCAGAGAAGGTAAAGATGGACTTATTTGTAAAGACAACATGCGTGCTGATATTCAGGTAGCATTTTTCATCCGGGTAAACAAATCAGTTGATGATATTATCAATGTAGCGCAAACTATTGGTTGCCAAAGAGCTTCTGATATTTCTACTTTAAGAGAGCTTTTCGAAGCAAAATTCTCGGAAGCGTTGAAAACTGTAGGTAAAAAATTTGAATTTATCGAATTATATGAAGCGCGAAGCGAATTTCGTCATGAGATTTTAAATATCATCGGAACTGACTTAAACGGTTATGTATTAGATGATTGCGCTATCGATTATTTGGAACAAACGTCATTAGCTCAGTTAAATAAAGACAATATTTTGGATGCAGAAGGGATTAAAAAAATCACGGAATTAACGGCCAATCAAAATATTAAAGCCAATTTGGTACGACGTGAAGAAGAAAAAACCATCAAAAAACAAGATGTTGAAGCACGCGAAGCTATTTTGGAATTAGAAAAACAATTGGCTGAAAAAGAAGAATCGCAAAAACGTGAAGTGGAAAATATCAAAGCACGTGAAAATGCTGAAATTTTGAAAGTTGCCGAAGAAGAGCGTTTAAAATATGAAAGCGTTCGTATTGCTACCGAAGAAAAACTTCAAATTGCAGAAGAAAACAAACAACGTCAAGTGGTTATTGCTGCCAAAAACAAAGAACGTGCCGATTTAGTGGAAACAGAAAGAGTACAAAAAGACCGTTTGTTAGAAGCTACCGAAAAAGAACGCGTTGTGGCTCTTGCCGATATCGAAAAAGAAAAAGCAGTGGAATTAGAAAAGAAAAATATTCAAGATGTGATTCGCGAGCGTTTAATGAAAGAAAAAACGGTGGTAGAAGAACAACAAGGAATTTTAGATGTAGAAGCTTTAAAAACTGCTGAAAGAGACAAACAAGTTCAAATCATTGCTGCTAGCAAAGAAGCAGAAGAACGTTTGATTATAGAAACCAAAGCTGCCGAAGCTCGCAAATTAGCTGCTGAAAAAGACGCTCAAAAATATGTGATTGAAGCGCAAGCAAAACGCGATGCTGCCGAAAAAGAAGCAGAAGCACGAAAAATCATTGCTGATGCGCAAGCTAAAGAAGAAGCAACTCTTGGTTTATCTGAAGCTCAGGTAATGCATGCTAAAGCTGAAGCGCACGAGCGTCAAGGTATTGTTGAAGCCACTATCATTGAGAAAAAAGCCGATGCCAACAAAAAAGAAGGTTTAGCAGAAGCCGAAGTTATCAAAGAAAAAGCATTAGCAGAAGCTGCCGGAATTACCGAAAAAGCAGAAGCGATGAAAAAACTAAACGATGCCGGAAAAGATCACGAAGAGTTCCGTTTGAAATTAGCGAAAGAAAAAGAAGTAGAATTAGCACAAATTGCTATTCAAAAAGACATCGCCGAAGCACAAGCTATAGTTTTAGGTGAAGCTTTCAAAACCGCTAATATTGACATCGTAGGTGGTGAAAATACATTCTTTGACAATGTAGTTCGCCAAATCTCTGCCGGTAAAGGAATTGATAAATTTATTCAGCACAGCGAAAATGCTCAGTTGGTAAAAGAAGCTTTATTGAGCAATGACGAAGAAGGAAACTTGGTGGGCAAAGTGATGCAATTAGTGGACAAATACAAAGTTTCATCAGAAGACATCAAAAACCTAAGCATAGCTTCTTTGATTCTTAAACTAAAAGGTGTTGCAAGCGATAATGAACAAGGTGTTTTAGCCAAAGCTTTAGACATGGCAAGACATTTAGGAATCGACAACAAGCCTTTACGATAAATCCTTTATCTCTTTAAGTTCTGCCAATTGCTTCATTCTTTGGAGCAGTTGGCTTTTTATCCTATTTCTCTATTTTCATACAACAAATGAATAGCGAATCTATGCAAAACGGAACATACGAAATCATTCAAAAACGATTGAATGAACAAAAAAACGAACTATCCAAACGTATTTTTCAACTCGATGAAGAACGCAAAAAGATTTTCGGTGGCATTGAATACAATTTAATTGCTAACGAACGCCTTTCTACGGAACAAAGTTGTAAAATTCGCGATATTATTTCGCTTGGAAATACTTGTTTGGTAGGACATCAAACACATCTGGGGCTAAAAACTGAAATCGCTTTGGAAGATGTGTTTTCCATGTACACGTTTACCAACAATCATTTTGAACCGCATCCGCTAACCTGGTTGCAGGATCAAACGTTTATTGACGAATTCAAAAATCTATACAAATATTACCGAAACACCACTTTCGTTAAGTTTTTTATTGCCAATAACTACTTGTATTTCGTTTTCCAACTGTCATCAAGTCCTTCTGATATTAAGGCTTTTAAATGGTTGATAAAAGACGAAACACTTGTTTTTGTAGATGCAAGAAGTGCCGCGGAAGTAAAATTTCCCAATCAACACGAATTTCAGTGGACCAAAGCAACGCGCGACATGCAACGTACGGGAGCGCATCCGCATGTTTCCTTAGCCGATAAAGTTTTTGTGGAAGCCATTGGTGGCGATATCACGGTAAAAGTTGAAGACAATACACAAACCGGAAAAGGAATTTACAGCGAAGATGTTATTCATAAAGATCAAACGTTAGACGATGCTGAAATTCACTTTTTCGACTATCACAATCTACTGATTTTTAAAATCAAACCGTATTTAGAAAACGAACGATATTTTATTTACAATCATAAGGAAAAGAAAGTTGCCCGAATTGATTCTTTGGAATACTCCGGTGTTTTGTTGCCCGAAAACCAAGGTTTGATTTTTCCTAACGGTTTTGCGTTGCAAACCGGCGAAATTAAAGTGTTGGAATCCGAAAATCGTCCGGTGTATTTTTACAAGAAAATTTCCGGAATTAACGGCGAAAACTTCCTTTACGTTTTTTACGATCAGGAACAACACGAATATTTGTTGATTCCTTACAACATTATCAAACAAACCATTGAAACGCCAATTCAATGTAGTGGTTTTACGCTTTTTGAAGATGGAAAAATGTGTTTTTTCAAAGGTAATGAAGATACCAAACACCATTTAGTACAAATTTGGCAAACGCCTTTCACTAAAGATGTTGTTGTAAACGAACAAAACAAAGACAATATTCTGTACAAAGTCGGAAATAAAGACTTGGTGCGTTTAATGGCGGAATGTCAGGAATTGCAAGTGTTTTTGAGCAAAAAAGACACTTATAACGGTTTGTATAACGAAATTGTGAAACAAACCACAACTATTTTAGATAGCTATTATTTCTTGCAAGACAAAGGTGTTTTCAGTATCAACGAACCGCTTTTAGAAATCCGAAATATTGCGCATACTGCCATTAATGAATTTGAAAAAGTTCAGGAAATCAAGAAGAAAACGGCAGTTGCTTTAGAGGAAATTCATCAAAAATTTCAAAATAAAACCAGCGAATTAAATTATCAGTCGTATACTAATTTGCAGCAATATATTGTTTCATTGGCTGAAATTCGTTCGTTGCGAGGCGAAATGATTTCGGCTAAAGATTTGCAATACGCCGATGTCAAACAAATTGAAGTTTGGGAAACCGAATTGGGAACTTTGGCAGATGAATTGGCAACCAATTGTGTTTCGTTTTTATTGGAACCGCAAGCTTTGGCACCTTATCAGGAAACCATTGATGGATTGTCGGCTGAAATTACCCATTTGACTAAAACGATTCAAGGAAAAGAAATTGAGAAGAATTTAGATAATTTGGCTAACCAATTAGAACTTTTGGTAGACATTGTCAACAATTTAAAGATTGAAGACGCGTCGCATTCGACCCAAATTATCGAAAATATTTCGGTTTTATTCTCTTTGATTAATCAAGAACGAATTGCATTAAACAATAAAAAAAGAGAGCTTTCCGGCAAAGAATTGGCAGCCGATTTTAAAGCGCAAGTAACGTTGTTTGATCAAACGGCGATTAATTTTTACGAATTGGCAAACACGCCCGATAAATGTCAGGATTTCTTAAATAAATTGGCGATTCAGTTGGAAGAAATGGAAGCCAAATATGTCGATTTTGACGAATTCATTCAAGTTATCGGCGAAAAAAGAGAAGAAATCTACCAACAGTTTCAAACCAAAGGCGTTCAGCTAACCGAAGCCAGAAACAAGCGTACGACCAATTTATTTCAATCGGCGGAACGTATTTTGAAAGGCTTGGCCAATAAAGTAGCTTCATTTGCAACAGAAATTGAGATCAACGGCTATTTTGCCTCCGATTTGATGATTGAAAAAGTTCGGGATATTGCCCAACAATTGAAGGATTTGAATGATGCCAATAAATCGGAAGAATTGTTGACTCAGTTAAAAACGGCTCAGCAAGAAGCGATTCGCAAACTGAAAGATCGAAATGAAATTTATGAAGACGGCGAAAATATTATTGCTTTAGGAAATTACAAATTTGCGGTAAACAAGCAAAAACTCGATTTGACTTTGGTGACCAAAAACAATCAGTATTTCTATCATTTAACAGGAACTAATTTTTATCAGCCTATTGAATATCAAGAAATTGATTCGTTTAAAGACGTTTGGAATCAGGAGTTTGTTACCGAAAATCAATCGGTAAAAAAAATCGAATATATTGCATGGAACGTGTTTTTGAAAAATCCGGATATCGGAACAGAAAAAACAAATCGTGCCGCTATTGAAGAATTTTTCGCGAATCATTTTGGCGAAGGTTTGGTAAAAGGCGTTCACGATGAAGATGCTTTGCAAATTGTGACCAAATTACAGCAATTAAACAACCAATTAGGTTTACTACGCTATTCGCCATCCGAAAGAGCTTTGGCGCAATTGTTTTGGTTCTTTTTGGAAGAAGGTGAAAAATCGTATTATGAAAAGCAATTCCAAGCCATTGAATTATTGAAGCAAACGTTCAAAAATACCGAGCAATTCAAATATTTGAACAAACAACTTTCGGAGAAAATTGAACTTTTCAAAACACAATTCGATCATTTTGGAACTATTTCGTCTTACAAAGCGGCTTCTTATCTTAAAAAAGAAAACAGAAACGCTTTCACGGTAAACGACGAAGCCAATACACATTATCAAAGTTTTGTGAAAAATCTAAAGGAACAAGGTAAAGATTTGGTTTTTTTCCAACGAATTGAAGATTTGTATCCGTTTCCTTCCGCGTGTTTTGATATCGTTTATAATGCAGTAAAAACCTATTTGTTAGAACAAGATATTACCACAACAAAAGGAACTTTAGACGAAACGGCTGTGTTTTTATTGGTGCACAATTTGAAATCAAATCAAGTGGTAAAAACCAACGCTTCTGAAGAATTGAGTGCGTTTAAAACGTTGCAAAAAGAAGAAATTTACACCTTGCATTTTCATCAATTCAGTCAAAAACTGGAATATTACATTGAGAAAATTCAACCGAAGTTTTTGGAATTCCAACAGTTGAAAAAACATTGGGTTGCCGACAAAAGAAAGCAGTTCAAATTGGAAACGTTCAGTACGCAGGTGTTGACTTCTTTCATCAGAAATAAATTGATTAACGAAGTTTATTTTCCTTTAATCGGAGCCAATTTAGCGAAACAAATCGGTGCGACAGGAGAAACAAAACGAACAGACCGAATGGGAATGTTGTTGTTGGTTTCGCCTCCGGGTTATGGGAAAACAACTTTGATGGAATATTTAGCCGACCGAATGGGATTAGTTTTTATAAAGATCAACGGACCTTCTTTGGGACACGAGATCACATCAACCGATCCGAGTGAAGCGAAAAATGCGGGAGCCAAACAAGAATTGGAAAAACTAAACTTAGCTTTTGAAATGGGTGACAATGTGATGTTATATTTAGATGATATTCAGCATTGTAACCCTGAATTTTTGCAAAAGTTCATTTCTTTAGCCGACGGACAACGAAAAATTGAAGGTATTTTTAATGGCGAAGCCAAAACCTACGATTTGCGTTCCAAACGTTTTTGTTTGGTTATGGCCGGAAATCCATATACCGAAAGTGGTGAGAAATTCCAAATTCCGGATATGTTGGCCAACCGTGCTGACACGTATAATTTAGGTGAAATCTCAGGCGTAAATGCTGAATTGTTTGATTTGAGTTTAATTGAAAATTCCATTTTATCCAATTCGTTTATGACGCGTTTGACGCAAGCGGGAATGAAGAATCTTTACGAAGTATACGATGGCATTGTTCATAATAATCCGAATGTTACTGTTGAAGGGAATTTTACGACTCAGGAAATTGAAGATTTTAAAAACGTTTTGGAAAAAATCATTCAAGTACGCAATACGGTTATCAAAGTGAACGAAATGTACATTCAATCGGCAGCAATGGCAGATGAATACCGTTCGGAACCGATTTTTAAATTACAAGGTTCGTATCGTGATATGAATAAATTAGTGGCCAAAATTGAACCGATTCACACAGATAAAGAAGTAGAACAAATTGTTTTATCGCATTATAAAAATGAATCACAAACCTTAACCACAGGTGCAGAAGCGAATCTTTTGAAATTGAAAGAAATCATGCAAATTCAAAGTGAAGCTGAAAAGGTGCGTTGGGAAGAAATCAAAACGATCTTCAAGAAAAACAATCGTTTGAAAAGTTTTGGAGGTAACGACAAAATGAATCAGGTTGTGGCTTTACTGGAAGATTTTGCGGAAGGGTTGAATGGTATTAAAAATGTGTTGTCAGATAAAAAGTAAAAAATAAAAGACCTCAAATTGAGGTCTTTTATTTAGTTTTTTGCTTCTTGTTGGGCTTCTTGTACCATATTTTCGTTGGCAATAATGGCAAATTCTACTCTTCGGTTATTAGCCATACCTTCTTTGGTTTCATTGGTATCTATGGGGTCGGTTTCTCCCATCCCTACGATTTGGAATCTAGTACCGGAAAGACCTTTGGTTACCAAATAGTTTTTCACCGATTCGGCTCTTTTCACCGAAAGGCTCATATTATAATCATCATTTCCTGAACTATCGGTATGTCCATAAATGATAATATTAGTATCGTCATAATCTTTGAAAACTGAAACCAGTTTATCTAAATTGGTTTTAGCAGTCGTAGTTAATGAAGATTCGTTTAAATTAAAGCGAATAGCATTTTCATTTAGTGTTAATTTAATTCCCTCTCCTACTCTTTCTACTTGTGCTCCCGGTAATTGATTTTGGATTTCACGTGCTTGTTTATCCATTTTACGACCAATCAATCCTCCGGCAACACCACCAATTACACCTCCTAAAATGGCTCCGGTTGCTCCTTTGCCTCCTTTTCCTAAATTATTCCCTAAAATCCCGCCAATTACTGCTCCTCCGGCAACACCTATTGCGGCTCCTCTTTGCGTATTATTGGAATTTTTTACTGCATTACATTGTACCAAAAGTACTGCTGACAATGCTATTAAAATCGTTTTTTTCATAACTACATGCGTTCAAAAGTTAATACTACATCTTGTTTTTTATTGAGTACATCTGCTTGTTCGATCAGTTGGAATTTGTTTTCATTAATAGGAACATATTGCACCACATAACCTGTTGTTACTTTTTTACTTTTTGTACCGTTTAAAAACTTGATTACCATTTCATTATTACTGTTGATATACCAAGTAATATCACTTTCATAAGCACAGCTGTAATCGTTGATCTTCATACTTCCTTTGTTGTTATTAGAAATAAAATGCCATGTACTATTGACAAAACATTTGGTATTTCCTAAATCAAACAGATCGATTTTGATGTAGTCTGAATTTGCGAAAGAAACGTTGGTTACTTGCCAGTCTCCTTTTACGGCTACTTGTGCTTTCGTATTTAATTTGGTTTCAACAGTTTTTTCTGTTGATTTACACCCTATCATAAAGAGGGTGATTAAGATTAGCGATATTTTTCTCATAATTTGGTATTTAAAATTAGTCCGACTGATTAAAGTCGGACTAGATGTTTATTTTTTTGCTTCAGCATTTTCTTCTGCTTTGGCTCCCATTCGGTTTACAGTGTACATAGGAGCAAATTTTACTTTTAAAGCTGCAATTTTCAAATTATCTTTTGAAGGCAATCCTTCTTTTTCAACTGTATTTTTACGAGAATCTAAAGCTTCGTAAAGCAGTTTTATTTCGTCCCAATCTTCTCTTGAATAATGGTCTTTATTTTGCTGAACTGTATTTACAAAATTTTCATAAACTTGTAAAATATTGTCTTTATTTACCCAATTAAAAGTAAGATCTTCTCCAATATGCTCTTCTCCTAGAAGTGCTTTTCTCAGCTCTTCTTTCTCCATTTTCATTTTTGACTTTTCCACTTCTGTTTTATACAAATCAAACTTTGTGGTTGAAGCATCGATATTTTCCTGAGCAGTAACCTTATTTTCAATTTGTTCTAAAGCTTGTTCTGCTTCATTTTTTTTCATTTCATAACCTGCTTCAATATCTTCCCATTTTTCAGCCGACTCATTTGCTGCAACAGTGCTTACTGAGTCTACAAATTTAGTAAAATTCTCAATTTTATGTGTCGCCATTTTACTTTCTTTATCAGTACATGCAACCATTGCAATTGCAAATACCATTGTTCCTGTTATTCTTAATAAATTTTTCATAGCATTTTTTTTAATTAGTTATTATTGTGATTTTTACAGGTCAAATCCATACGCTAATCGAAGCATGACTTGTCCTAATCCTTTGTCCGGTTGATTATTCTCAATTGTTGGAAAATCACTTAAATATTCATATCGCAAGCTCAAGTCTATATATTTGGTTGCATAACCGATGGTCGGACTCAATAATAATGATGTTTTATCATAGCCATTGGTCACGGCAAATGCAGCTCCGGCTTCTCCCATTAAATAAAATTTATCTTTTAAGACGAAAGCTTTAAAACCTCCTTTTAATGGTATGTATCCTAAATCGTTATTACTTCCGTTGACAAAAAGATTCGTAAATCCTGTTGTTAGTGTTACGGAATACGGTTTTGAAAAATCGTATTGTAAACGAACGTCTCCTCCTAAACTGGTTTCATAAGGATCTTGTAAAGGCGCTCCAACTGATAAACCTACTCCCAATTTAAATTTGGGATCATAAGGAGTATCTAAACTGTATTGCTCTTGAGCAAAAGATTTTGTTGCTGTTAGGAGTAATGTGCTCGCAACAACAGTATAAAAGAACTTTTTCATGTGATTTTGGTTTTAATTAGTGATTTTTTTTTAAACAACTATCGTTTAAAAAATCTTTTTTTGAAGTAAGCTTTGAATGAATTTATAGGATAAACTTTGAAAAATGTTCCCTGATAGTTTTCCAATGAAGGTTTCAGGTTTTCCTACAATCCATTTCTTTAAAAAGTGACTTCCGGTACTACTGATTATCAATTTTGTTAAACTGGATTTGATACCGTTTGTATTTTTTACTGAATTTTCAATAAAATCAGTGATTAGATGAATTGGTTTTAGGCTTTCATACGTATCTTCGAGTTGCAATTTTAAATGATATAAATCCATTTTTTGTTGGTTTTCTAATATTAAAATTTGCTCCTGTAAACGTTCCTTTCTAGTCTTCTTTTTCATAATTCCAATTTTTTGGTAACAATAATTTGAGTAGAACGCTTTCTGAAAAATACGCTGATAGTTTGTTTTTATTCCAATAGATTAGTCCCCCGACTATGAGATAAAAAACAGAAACGATGAGAAAGCCTAAATAATAATCTCCAATCCATTGTCCGATGAATAAGGCCAAAGCAATATTAATAAATGAGATAAAAAAGAGCATGAAGACAATTATGGCAATATAAACCAAAACAATTGAAAGTAATGAACTTGATTTGTCAATTAACTGTAATTTGTATAAAGTAAAACTTGTTTTAGAATAGTTTTCTACTTTATCAAATAATTCTTCTAATGCTTCTTTTTGCTCGTTCATGATGTTCTATTTTTTAACTACTTCGGCAATTTCATTTGCTTTTTCACTGGCGTTTTGGTATTTCTCTTCCATTTTTTCGAGAAAATCTTCAAATTCACCTTTTAGATCTGATTTGATATCAGATGCTTTTTGTTTCATTTTTTTTCTGGTTTTTGAACCTTTTTCCGGTGCTAATAATACTCCGGCAATAGCGCCTACGGCAATTCCGCCTAATACGCCTAAAATTACATTTCCACTTTTCATAATATTTTAATTTTTTAAATTCTTCGACTTCCGTTAATGATTCGCAATAGAATAGCAATAATAGCTATGACTAGTAAAATATGAATTAGATTTCCAAATGATCCAACATAAAGTCCTAGTGCCCATAGTATTACTAAAAACACTGCTATCAGATATAATAAATTTCCCATAGCTTTTTTTTTAATTGTTAGAATTTAATTCCCATGTAGACACTTACGGAACTATTTTTCCCATCAGGGAAAGTATAGGTTGTTCCGCCTATGTTCTGTTCTTTTCCTACAGTGTTAAGACCATAGTTGTAGCGCGCTCCTATTGATATGGATGAAAAGTCAAATCCAATTCCGCCTGATAATCCGTAATCGAATTTATTCAGATCATCGTTATCAATATTTTGTTCAAAGTCAAATGCTCCTCCATTCGTTTCATTAGTTACCTTAGAATCTATTAAATAAGCTACATAAGGTCCTGCATGAAGGTTGAAATTTGGCGTTAGATTTAATTTTAACAGTACCGGAACTTCTAAGTAATTGAGTCTGAATTTAGCTTCTCCAGTTGCCAAAGCATTGTCATAAGCCAATTTAGCTCCTTTTTGGGAATACAAAAATTCAGGCTGAATGGAGACTGCTTCATTCAAAGGCATATTTACAAATACTCCTAGATTAAAACCGGCTAAAACATTGTTGTCATCAACATCGTCAACGTAAAGGTTCGAAAAATTGGCACCACCTTTTATACCAAATGACGCATCTGTTGATTGAGCTTGTGCAGTTGTAAAGCCTATTAATCCTAATAGTGCCATACTTGTTAAAATTTTCTTTTTCATAGCAATTTGTGTTTTTATGGTTAACTTTTAATTTAATTCAGAATTAATTTGGTTTAACTTAGAATTTAGCTCTGTAATGGCATGCTCTGCCAATTGCTTTAATTCTTCATTTTCGGTATTTTTCTTTACTCTAGAAAATTCTTCAACTTCTTTCTTCATTAACTTTTCCAGTTCAACTAAATACACATATTCTCTGATATCAACTTCATTCTGCTCAACTATTCCTTCTGTTTCCTGGATGGTATCAGGTAAAATAATCAGATTCTTTTTTGCGATCTTTTTAATTCGTTTATTCAGATGTACATGTTTAGCTTCAATTTCTGAAATAATGTTTCTTGTTTTTAAGCTCAATTCTTTTTCTTTAGCATATTGGGTTACATTTAAAATTTTTAACCCGGCTACTGTTACATCATTCAAAAACTGAGAGTCTACTTTGTTGTGAATATCTTCGTTAATCATATTGATTAAAGGATTATTCATTTCATCTTTTTCTTCTCTTTTACACGAAACCAATGCTGTTAGCAAAACAGCCATAGCAAAAAATAGATTTGGGATGAATTTTTTAATTTTCATTTTTAAACTAATTGTAATGGTTTGTTTCTTAATTACATTACAAAGTTCGTTAGGATCAGCAGTTTTTGTGTTACAACATTTTTTTGCTTTGTTATAACATTTCCATTTAACTATTATAGTGCATAAAAAAACGCTTACTGTTCAGTAAGCGTTTTGTTTTTTTAACGGAAAAACTAATTGGGTAAATAGACTATAAACTGGCTGCCTTGTTGGGGCTTTCCTTTGGCTACAATATAGCCTTTGTGATTTTCTACAATTTTTTTACAGATAGCTAATCCTACTCCTGTTCCCGGATAATCTGTTTTATTATGCAATCTTTGAAACAAATTAAATATCTTTTCTGCAAATTCTTGATCAAAGCCAATACCGTTATCCGAGAACGTGATTTTAAGATATTTCTTTTCACTATTATCCTTAATATCAGGTTCATTGGCTGCTATACAATCTTCGGCATAAATTAAAATCTTTGGTGTTTCTTCTACTTTTCGATATTTTAATGAATTGCTAATCAAGTTTGTGAATAATTGTTCCAATTGAAACTCAACACCTTGAATTATCGGTAATTTTTTTATTTCGATAATGGCCTTCTGTTCTAAAATACTTTCGGAAAGTTCGGCTAAAGCATTTTCTAACGTTTCATTCAAATCAACAGACGTGAAGCTAACTTGAGCTCTGCTAGTTCTTGAATATTGCAGCAGATCATCAATTAAAATTCGCATTCGCGTAGCTGCATTTTTAATTCGTTCAAAATAGGCTTTTCCATTTTCAGAAAGTTGTTCTATTTCTTTTTCTTCTAATCGAGAAATAAAAGTTTGGATTTTTCTGAGCGGTTCTTGTAAATCGTGACTGGCAACATGGTTGAATTCTAACAATTCCTGATTGGTTCTTTCCAACTCTTTGTTTCGCTCTTCTATCAGTAATGATTTTTGATAATCTTCTGTAATGTCTCGTGTTGTACTGATGACACTTTTTAATCCTTTGGCGTCTTGGATTAATTTTGTTTTCGTTCTTAGATATCGAATTTCTCCGGTATCATTTCGTTTTATCTTAAAATTAATAGGCGTATTATTTTCGTCTTTCAGACTGTTCTGAAAATTTTGTTTGTGACTTTCTCTGTCTTCTTCAACAATCATACAGCGAAAATCTTCCATTTTAGTTGTTTTTTGATTGGGTTCTAACCCAAAAAGACGAAAGTAGTTGTCTGAAAATAAGAATTCGTTTCGTGAAATATGATACACCCAAGTTCCATACTTACCTAAAATTTGCGATTGATTGCTCAATTCATCATAAATCTTCAACTGCCGATTTGATTTTAAAAGGCGCTGATAATTTTTAGAAATTCGCAAATAGCCTAAAACAATTGTCAGTATAGAAATAAGAAACGTTGAAAATAAAATTAATGGCGTATTTGAACTATTGATTTTATAAATTTCATCATTATAATGGATTAACTTTTTCTCGTTAGTAATCATTTGGTTGACTTCTAAACGAAGGGAATCCATTATTTGATTTCCGGTTTTTAAATTTTCCTGAAATTCATGTGGTGTTGAAAATTCTTTTTTAAAATAAATGAATCTGCGTTCTACAAGATTATAAACCGTATTGAGATGACTTTGCTGTAAACTATCCTTAAAAGTTGTTTTTCTTAAAATAGCGAATGATTCGTTTACTTTGTCACGTGCATTGGAATACGGTTCTAAAAAAGTAGAATCATTGGATAACACAAAACCGCGATCTCCTGTTTCAGCATCTTTAATATAAGAAATTAACTTCTCAAGTTCCAGAGATACTTCGTATGTTTTTAATATCGCTTCTCTGTTGCTTTCTAATTCCTGAATGTGCCTATACGTTATGGATGCCAGGAAAATCAATACGAAAAAAGCCGCATAGAAAATTCCTTTTATAAAGGCAAAAGAACTAAAAAACTTTTTGTTGAACATGCTTTATAATTTCAGTAAAAAATTCTCTTTTTTTAATCCGGAAGTATAGTATTGCCAATTGAGTGTAACCACATCATTCAATACTTTTTTCAGTTCGGAAAAGTCATTTGGTTTTTTGATGTACACATTGGCTCCTAAAACAAATGTTTCCTCAACATCAGCATCTGATGAAGAAGTAGAATAAATAGCAATAGCGATATCTTTCAAACGATCTTTCTGTTTGATTTCTTTTAAACAGTCTATTCCGTTCTTAATAGGCATATTCAAATCCAGAAAGATGATATTAGGCAATATACTTTCTTCGTTATTCAAAAAATCCATGAGTTCCTGACCATTTACAAAAGTATTGACTACAGTATTGATCTTCAATTCGTCAAATGCGTCGGTAAAAAACATTCTGTCGTCTTCATCATCGTCGGCGAGTGTTATCAGTAAAAAGTCTTTTTGCATAAAAGAAAAATAAGTTAATGAATGTTTTTGGTAAGCAGTTCACGACGTTTCGTTATAATACGCTGAAAAGCCGACGGTGTAACTCCTGTAGTGTTTTTAAACTGACTGCTTAAATGCGCCACACTAGAATAATTAAGCTTAAACGCAATTTCAGTCAAGCTTAAATTACTGTTTACCATCAATTGTTTAGCATGTTCTATTTTTTGCAAAATGACAAAGTTTTCAATGGAAGTATAGGTTACTTCAGAAAACAGATTGGATAAATAACCATAACTATGTTCCAGCTTTTCTGCTAAATAAGCCGATACTTTTACATTCAAATTTTCTTCCTGAAGTACCATTTCTACAATAGTATCTTTTATTTTTTGAACCAATACATTTTTTTGGTTTTCAATAATTTCAAAACCATATTCGGCTAATATTTTTTGAATAGCTTCGTATTGTTCGGTGGAAACAGATTCCAGAAAAAGAACTTCATTAGCATTTACCAAAGTATATTTGATTCCAAAAGCTGAAAGTTTTTCATCCAATACTTTTTGAGCTAAGCGGTTATTATCAACTTTTAAAAATAGCTTCATAAACAAATGATAGTTTGGTAAAGTTAAGCATTAGTTTCTTTAAACAAAAGTGAATGAAATGTTAATTTCGAGTTCAATTTAAGTATTTGCGCAAAATCCAAGCGGTTTCTTCATGATTTCTCAATAAACTGGTCAAAAAATCTTCCGTACCAAAATCTTTTCCGTTTTCAATCTGTTCAATAGCATCTCTTAATGAAATAATCACTTTTTCGTGATCTTCTAAAAGTTCCGTGATCATTTCACTTTGTACATATTGTTTATTTGGTTTTTCTTCCAAAACAGAATGCTTGATGAATTCCTGCATCGTTCCAATTGTTTTTCCGCCCAGAGCACTTATTCGTTCTGCAATTTCATCGGCGGTAAGTGCCAATTTTGCATATTGGTTTTCAAAAATTTTATGCAGCTCCATAAAACTGTTTCCGGCAACATTCCAATGGAATTTTCGGGTTTTAACATACAAAAGCATTTCGTTTGCCAAAACAACAGTTAAATGATCGATACTCGTTTGTAAGTCGGTTGGGTTGATTCCTAAATTCACTCTCATAACATTTCTTTTTTTGATTTATCACAAAGTTAATTCTACTATCAGAGTGTCTTCTTATAAGATTTTCAGATAATTTTATAGAATATTTACTTTTTTGCATTAGGCTTTGTAAATTTGCACAACCAAAACAACAACATGACAACACAACAACTTATTGAACAAATCAACACTAAAAAATCGTTTCTATGTATAGGCTTAGATGTCGATTTGAATAAAATTCCTCAACATTTATTAGCGACAGAAGATCCTATTTTTGAATTCAACAAAGCTATTATTGACGCCACGCATGATGTATGTGTTTCTTATAAGCCGAATACTGCTTTTTATGAAGCTTATGGTTTAAAAGGTTGGCAAGCTTTACAAAAAACGATTGATTATATCAATACTAATTATCCGGAAATTTTTACCATAGCCGATGCTAAAAGAGGTGATATCGGAAACACGTCGACCATGTATGCCAAAGCTTTTTTTGAAGATTTAGCGTTCGATTCAGTTACTGTGGCTCCTTATATGGGAAAAGATTCGGTTGAACCTTTCTTAGCTTTTGAAGACAAACACACCATTTTATTGGCTTTAACCTCTAATCAAGGCGCATTTGACTTTCAAACTTTGGAAGCCAATGGGAAAGAATTGTACAAGAACGTCTTAGAAACGTCTAAAACTTGGCAAAATGCACACAACTTAATGTATGTTGTAGGAGCAACTAAAGCCGAATATTTTACAGCAATCCGAAAAATTGTTCCCGATAGTTTTTTATTGGTTCCGGGTGTTGGCGCACAAGGCGGAAGTTTACAAGACGTTTGCCAATATGGAATGAATAAAAATGTGGGGCTTTTGATTAATTCTTCCCGAGGAATTATTTATGCTTCAAACGGAACTGATTTTGCCGAGAAAGCCAGAGCTGAAGCCTTGAAATTACAACAAGAAATGGAACAAATTTTAGCGAAATAAATTGAATTAGTGGCAAAAATACTTAAAGACCAATTAGGAACAGAACATCAGTTTGAAACAACGCCTAAACGTATTGTTTCATTGGTTCCTTCGCAAACCGAATTGTTATTTGATTTGGGTTTGGAAGATGCAATTGTGGGAATTACCAAATTTTGTGTACATCCGTTTCATTTTAAATCGACCAAGACCATTGTTGGCGGAACTAAAAATGTAAAACTAGAAGTGATTAAAGAACTTCAACCTGATATTATTATTGCCAACAAAGAAGAAAACACCCAAGAAATAGTAAAATCATTACAAGGAATTTGTCCGGTTTGGGTTACTGATGTGGTAACTATCGAAGATAATTTAAAAATGATAGAAGATTTTGGTTTGCTTTTGGGAAAACGAGTAGAAGCCCAAAAATGGTTAGACAAAATCCAGTTCGCGCATCAAGATTTCAAAAATTTTATAGCACAACAACCCGAAAAAAAAGTGGCTTATATGATTTGGGCAAAGCCTTATATGGCTGCCGGAAATAATACTTTTATCAATACGCTATTGCAACTAAATCATTGGAATAATATTTACGAAGCCAAAGAAGGTCGATATCCCGAAATTGAATTGAAAAAAATGCGTTTGGACGGCGACCCTGATTTTGTGTTTCTTTCGTCAGAACCTTTTCCTTTTAAAGACGAACACGCTTTTGAAATCGGTCGATTTACCCATCATGCTAAAACGGTTTTTGTGGACGGAGAGATGTTTTCTTGGCATGGAACGCACTTATTCAGAGCTTTTGAATACTTTAAGCACATTCATGAAAGATTAGCAGAAACAGAATAGACATATAAAAAATAAGCTCCGCTTTACAGCGGAGCTTATTTTTTTAACTAACCCTAACCAAAATGAGAAATTTATCTTTCTTCTTTCTTGGTACAAAGATCCAACGATTTTTCGGTTAATTGTGTTAACGTTATGTTATTTATATGTTATTGATTATTAAAAATTTAAAGTCTTACTTACTATCTTGTAAAGCAAATACTTTTTTTAATAAATCACTAGTCCTTGAAGATAAATCAGTTCGGATATTTTTCTCTTCAACGGCAATCATTTTAAAAACACCTTCCATTGCTTTATTAGTTGTATAATCTGTTAAATCAGGATTAACTTTACTCACTAATGGAATACTATTATATTTTGTAATAATATTTGTCCAGACCTTATCTGCTCCTACTTTAGCAAATGAATTTTGAATAACCGGATTAAATTTTGAATACAACGCAGAAGAAGTGGTATTCTGTAAATATTGCGTTGCCGAATTATCGCTTCCCATTAAAATGTTTTTAGCATCGGTAAAAGTCATTTGCTTTACTGCATCAACAAAAATAGGTGTTGCCTCTTTAACAGCATCTTCAGCTGCTCTGTTAATTACTTTTAAACCTTCATCTGCTAAACTTGATAAGCCAATATCTCGAAGCGTTTTGTCTACTTTTTGTAGTTCTTCCGGCAAAAGTATCTTCACTGCCGCATTTTTATAAAATCCATCTGTTGCCGTTAATTTAGACACTTGTTTGGTTATCCCGTTATTTAAAGCCTCTTTCAAACCGTTTCCGATTTCAGCTTGACTTAAAACACCCGATTGAGGTAATTGATCTAAAACTTGCTGCATCTCAGAACAAGCAGAGAATACGAACACGGAAAGAATTAAAACTAGTTTTTTCATAAAATTAATATTTCTTCAAATGTAAATCTTTTCAAAATTTTAAGCTATAATTTTTTTTTATTATAAAATAAAGACAATCAATTTCTTTTATATTTTTCGTAACTTTAGTTTGGGTAATTTTGAAATGCACAAATAAGTCATTGGCTTATAGCAGATTATTTTTAAAATGAAATCAAAAACTAAATAAATATGGAACACAACACAAACAGCAACGGAAAATGTCCTTTTCACAATGGCTCTATGGAAAAAGAGAACATTAGTGTCAACGGAACTCAAAACAAAGATTGGTGGCCTAAACAGTTAACTTTAGATATTTTACGACAACATTCTTCTGAAATTAGTCCTATGGATAATAATTTCGATTATACCAAAGCTTTCAAAAGTTTAGATTTAGCTACCATAAAAAAAGATCTAGCTGATTTAATGACTGATTCCCAAGAATGGTGGCCGGCAGATTTCGGGCATTATGGTCCTTTATTCATTCGAATGGCTTGGCACAGTGCAGGAACTTATCGTCAGCAAGACGGAAGGGGTGGCGGTGGACGCGGACAGCAACGCTTTGCACCTTTGAACAGTTGGCCGGATAACGTGAGTTTAGATAAAGCTCGAAGATTACTTTGGCCGATTAAACAAAAATACGGGAACAAAATCTCTTGGGGCGATTTAATGATCCTTGCCGGAAATGTAGCCTTAGAATCAATGGGATTTCAAACTTTAGGATTTGGAGGCGGTAGAGCCGATGTTTGGGAAGCTGATAAAGATGTTTACTGGGGTGATGAGAAAACCTGGTTAGCCCATAGAAACCCTGAAAGTTTAGAAAATCCTCTTGCGGCTACCGAAATGGGATTGATCTATGTAAATCCTGAAGGACCGGAAGCTAATCCTGATCCTATTTTAGCCGCAAAAGCCATTCGAAAAACATTTGGAAATATGGGGATGGATGATGAAGAAACGGTAGCTTTAATTGCCGGTGGTCATACTTTTGGAAAAACACACGGAGCCGGAGAAACCACTCACGTTGGTGCCGATCCTGAAGAAACTGATTTAGAAAATCAAGGAATCGGTTGGAATAGTACATTTAAAAGTGGTGTTGGTGCCGATGCCATTACCAGTGGTTTGGAAGTAACTTGGACAACCAAACCAACACAATGGACAAATGATTTTTTCAAACATTTATTCGAATTTGAATGGGAACTTACCAAAAGTCCGGCAGGTGCTCATCAATGGATAGCTAAAAATGCGAGTGAAATCATTCCTCATGCTTTTGGAAAAGGAAAACAAGTTCCTTACATGTTAACTACAGATTTGTCGTTGCGTTTTGATCCTGTGTATGAAAAAATTTCAAGACATTTTTATGAAAATCCTGATGCATTTGCAGATGCATTTGCAAAAGCTTGGTTTAAACTCACCCATCGTGATATGGGACCAAAATCGCGTTATTTAGGTACAGAAGTTCCTTCAGAAGATTTTCTTTGGCAGGATCCGCTTCCAAAAGCAGATTATGAAGCGGTTGATGAAAATGACATTGTACAATTAAAAAATAAGATTGCAGCATCGGGATTATCTGTATCTGAATTAGTTTCTACTGCTTGGGCTTCTGCCTCTACTTTCCGTGGATCTGATAAAAGAGGGGGCGCAAACGGCTCCAGAATTCGATTGGCTCCTCAAAAGTTTTGGGCTGTAAACAATCCTACTCAGCTTAATAAGGTTATTGAACAATTAGAAGCTATTCAAAATGAGTTTAATAGTCGTCAAGGTTCCAAAAAAATATCTTTAGCAGATTTAATTGTCTTAGCTGGGAATGTTGGTGTTGAAAAAGCGGCTAAAAATGCCGGCATCGAAACTACAGTTCCTTTTTCTAAAGGACGAGTAGATGCTACACAAGAGCAAACAGATATTGCTTTATTTGTTTTTCTAGAGCCTTTTGCTGATGGTTTTAGAAATTATTTAAAATCCAGATCTAATGCTTCTACGGAAAGTCTACTACTCGACAAAGCGCAATTGTTAACCCTTACACCACCGGAAATGACAGTTTTACTTGGAGGTCTTCGAGTTTTAGGAGCAAACTATGATAATTCAAAACTTGGTGTATTCACAACTAAACATGAAACGCTTTCTAATGATTTCTTTACTAATTTGTTAGACATGAATACTGTTTGGAAAGCAGTTGATGATACGAAAGAACTATTTGAAGGCAAAGACCGTAAAACAGGAGAAGTAAAATGGACAGCTAGCAGAGCTGACTTAGTATTTGGCTCTCATTCGGAGCTTAGAGCAATTGCAGAAGTATATGGAAGCGCTGATGCCAAAGAAAAGTTTATTCATGATTTTATTGCTGCCTGGAGTAAAATAATGAATTTAGATAGGTTTGATTTATAACTAAGCTGTTAACTTCTCAATGTTTATGACATTGAACCAACCGGGGCAGTCTTTTAAGCTGCCCTCTTTTTCTAAGACAACCTGAATAAAAATTTTAACCTGTTTAAAATATTCCTTTTAGTTTTCTCTTTAAATATTTCTTTCTGTAGATCTTCTTTTTAAACTGATTGGTTTTTTTCAATAGTTCTTCTGATAATTCAGCTGCTGAAAAACCGCTTAATTGCTCATACTTTTTAGAAATCAGTCGAATCATGTCTTTGGAAAACCAAAGTTTTTTCAAATTATTCATTCTGTCTTGAAGTGACATTTTTTGAAATTTCATCCGATTTAAATCAATCAAATAAAACTTATACTCATTACCTTCTTTGACAATTAATGTATTTCCCGGCGAATGATCTAAAAAATTAACATCGGCTTCGTGTAGTTTAAATGAAAACTCTGTAAATCCTTCTAGTATCTGCTCTCTATCAGGAAATAGAGGATCGTGAATAATTTCTCTGATTGTAAAGTCATATTGAATTAATTCACATACATAATAGCATTCACATAATAAACCAATAGCGTTTCTGACTTCAACATAAGCATAAGGTTTAGGAGTTAAGATATCATGTTCTAATAAATATTTTGCATATTCAAAAGACCGTTTAGCTTTATTTTCCCTAAAATATGTATAAATGACAGCTTTTAAGAAATTTAGTTTCTTAAATTGCTTTATTGTGATGGTTGTTCCATTATACGAAACCTTTTTAATCACATTGCGCTTTCCTTCAACTAAAACTTCTTTGTTCGCAGGAAGCTCTGTAATTAATTGTTTTATAATACCTTGATCAATATTATGATTCGTATAAATGCGTATATTCACAAATGTTGAATTAAATTTTGGCTTAAAAGTATAAAAAATAGTACTTTGCACCAAGAAATTATTTTTTTAACATGAAAGTTTTAATTATCCAGAACAAGCGAATTGGCGATGTATTAATCAGCTCTATAATTGCGAACAATTATAAAAAATTACATCCGAATGCTGAAATCCATTTTATGGCTTACGATTTTACAACGGGTGTTCTGGAAAATAATCCTAACATCGATAAGATTATTTCTGTTGAAGAGAAAAAATTAAAAAAAATAAAGAATCTTTTCTTTTTTATCGGACAAATTAGAAAAGAGAAATATGATGTCATTTTTGATCCTTATTCTAAAACACAAAGCCGTTTGATTTGCAAATTTGGCGGGGCAAAAATCACCATTGGCAACAAAAGCCGTAAAAAAGCAGGAAACTTAGGTTTTTATACCCATCCGGTAGAGCATTTAAAAGAGAAAAGTCACATTAGCGGAAAAGCTATTGAAGATCGAATTCATTTAATCCAACAAATTGAGCCTAACGCTGAATTTGATTATGAACCCAAGTTATTTCTATCGGAAACAGAAAAAAACAAAAAATGGTTTGACGCAAACGGAAAGAAAACTGTTGTTTTAGGTGTTTTAGGAAGTACGCCTCAAAAGTCAATGCCTTATGATTACGTGGCTCAAATCTGTGATTTTTTAGTTCGAGAATACAATGTAAATATCATATTCAATTATGCTCCAAAACAGAAAGAAGAAGCGTTAAAAATTTATAATCTTTGTGAATTCAAAGACCATATTCTTGTTGATCTTTATGCACCAAGCATCCGCGATTTTATTACTTTAATGTATCAATGTGATGTTTTTATAGGTAACGAAGGTGGTGCTGTGCATATTGCAAAAGCGTTAAACAAGCCTACGTTCACTATTTTCTCTCCTTATGTCAACAAAGATCATTGGGCTAGTTTTGAAGATGGAAAATTCCACACTTCAGTTCATTTATTAGAAGAGAAACCCGATCTATATTCGGCATTTACTTTTGAAGAACGCAAAAAAATAGAGGCTAATCCTACTATAATGTATAGAGAATTAACCCCTGAAATTATGATTCCGAAAATGAAAAAGTTTTTAGCGGATAAATTATGATTTTACAATACCATAAGATGTCCACTTTTTCTTTTCAGTACGTGTTTCTTTTCTGATATTTTTATTTTTATCGATAGATTCTTTTGTGGCATAACCTCTTGGATGGTCTAGATGCAGACAAACCGTACTGTATCTGATCTGTTTAGGTTTGATGCCATAGTTTACTAAACGTTCTCCTAGCTCTCTGTCTTGTCCGCCATATTGCATTCGTTCATCAAAACCATTGATAGCCACAATATCTTTCTTCCAACCCGACGAATTATGTCCGTTCCAACTTGGTGTTGTAGGTGTCAAAAAATTCAAAATATCGCTAAACCAACCTTTTGCATATACTTTTAAATTCTTAAATGACGTTTTCATTCCATTTTTCTTTAACCAAAACAAGTCAAAACATTTATTAGAATAAATATCCTCTTTTGTAATCATCTTAGAAAGATTCATCGGTAATTTATGATAGCCTCCGGACAAAAAATGATTTTCTTCTCTATATTTGATATGTTGCTCTACAAAATCAGGTCTTGGAATACAATCTCCGTCTGACATCAAAATATAATCAGTAGAACAAGCTTCAATAGCTTTATTTAAAATTTGAGATTTCTGAAAGCCATTATCTTCATGCCAAACATGAACTATCGGATAGAAAACCTCTTTTTTCATTTGCTCAATTAAATCAAAAGTGGGTTGTTTAGAACCATCATCGGCAAGAATCAGCTCAAAGTTTCTATAGTTTTGGGTATTATACCCCCATAAGACTTTTTGCAGCCACTCTGGTGAGTTATATGTACTGATAATTACAGAAATTTCTTTTTTCATAGGGCAAATTTACTTCATTTTTTTAAATTTGCTTACTATTTTAGAAAAACTAATTATGCCATCTTTAAGCGTTATCATCCCTACTTATAACGAAATTGACTATCTGGAAGATGCTGTCAGCTCTGTTGATTTTGCTGATGAAATTATTGTTGTCGATTCTTATAGTACAGATGGCACGGCGGAATTAGCGGAAAAACTAGGCTGTAAAGTTTTAAAACGAAAGTTTGATAATTTTTCCAATCAGAAAAATTTTGCGTTGATTCAGGTTAAAAGTGATTGGATTTTGTTTATTGATGCTGACGAAAGGGTAACTCAAAGGCTTAAAACAGAAATTTTAAAAGCGATAAAATCCAATAGATATGAAGGATATAAAATTAATTTCCCTCATTTTTATATGAATCGTTTTTTATATCATAAAGTAGATCGTGTTTTAAGACTTGTAAGAAACAATGGGGTTTCTTTTTCGGGTGACGTTCACGAAAAATTACATGTAGAAGGTGAAATCGGAATTTTAAAAAATTTCATGCTTCACTATACTTATAAAGGACTTAATCATTTTTTACAGAAAAAAGATTCTTACGCATGGTTTCAGGCGAATATGGAAACCAAAAAAGGGAAAAAAGTATCTTCCTTTAAGCTTATTTTTAAACCTTTTTATCGTTTCTTTTCTTCTTTTGTTCTGAAAAGAGGTTTTTTGGACGGTGTTCCCGGTTTAGCTATTGCCAGTATTAATGCCTATGGTGTTTTTTCGCGATATGCTAAAATGTACTTGATTAAAAAGGGATTAAAATAATTTGGTTCTGCCAAACAATAATTTGATTTTAAACCTAAAAATAGAGTCCTCTCCTTTTATATCAATTCTTTTTATCAAGTAAGGTTCTTTAAATGGAAATCTGCTTATTTTGTTGCCAATTCTCAATCCAAATTGGATTCCGTTTTCTTTCAGAATCGTCTTGAACTCCTGAAATTTATTTTTGTCTTTAGGGTAACTTCCGTAAGGATACGCAATAGCCGAAACCACATTTAGTTGATTTTCATTTATAAATTGGTTTGACTTTTTTAAATCTTCTTCTATTTCTTCTTTAGATAATGTCTTAAATCTTTTATGCTCGAAAGAATGATGTCCTAGTTCTATTAAATCAGCTGGCAAAGACTTCAACTGTTCTATTGTCATGATTTTTTCGGCTCCTGAATTCCATAAATCTGATTTTCCTACATAAGCAAAAGGAACGAAGAAAACCGCTTTAAAATTATACTTCTGCAGCAGCGGCAATGCTATTTCTAATTGGTTTACCGTTACATCATCAAAAGTTAACATAATACTCTTTTGGGGAAGAGTTCTATTCTCTTCTACATCCTTAAAATGTAGTCCGTTATAATTATTTTTAACCAAATATTGTAATTGAGCTTCAAAAAGATCTTTATCAATAGTTAATCCACTCCCCTTTTCTTTTAGAAAGGTGAAATTATGGTACATTAAAACAGGTAACTTTCTCATATTTTTGCAATACTTGCAAAAGTACTCATTATTTTACTAAATTTGTTTTCATTTTAATAAAAAAACAGTTGAAAAACAAAGTTGCCTTAATTACATTTCAATACCATCAAAATATTAATTTTGAGCCGCTTATCAACTCGTTAAAAGACTTCATTACTGAAGTTTTTATTCTATCATTTGATGAAAAACCCGTTATAAATGATATAACAAATCAAAACGCTAAAATCATTTCATGTTTTGATTTCAACATCAAAAAATCGTTTCAGAATGTTCTGGAGCAATCTGACGCCGATTGGTTTCTACTACTTACACCTTATGATGTTATTGATGATGTTATTCTTAAGGATCTTGAATCTTTTGTAACCAATAACTCTACTAATAATATCTGCCTTGCTTTTAAAAAGAAGACCTTTTTTATAGATGAGTATATTAATTACAGTAGTTTATCTACATTAACAGAAACTGTTTTGTATTCTAAAGAAGCATTTGTGAATTATTTTATAAGTGATTCGTCTGTTTCTTTAAAAATAAACGAGTCAAAATATATTATGCCATATAATCTGTATCAAGATTATGATCAATTCAATTTAGTTTTAACTATTAATGCTAAATCACAGGCTTTTAAACAATACCAACAAGATGAAAAAGTTAGTTTCATAAAAATATTTTTCTCTCCTTTCATTACTTTTATCAAAGAGCTTTTTTTTAAAAAATGTATTTTTAATGGTTTTAAAGGATTGATTTTGGCTAATCTTTTAGCTTTTAGAACACTAAAAGTTAATCTGTTTTTATGGATGCAATACCGCCATATTGAATAAATTTACTTTTTAGGAAAAACACAATAAAATGATGAAAACTTTACCCAAATGTTCTCTGGTTACACCAACTTATAATTGGCCTGATGCTTTAGAACTATTGTTATTGAGTGTAATAAGGCAATCTCATTTGCCCGACGAAGTAATCATTGCTGATGATGGTTCTACCGAAGATACCACTATACTTATACAAAAGTTTCAAAAAAACTTCCCCGTTCCACTCATTCACATTTGGCATGAAGATAATGGCAATCAGAAGCCAAGTATTATGAACAAAGCTATTGCACATTCAAAATATGATTATATCATAGAGATCGATGGTGACATTATAATGCACAAAGACTTTGTAAAAGATCATTTAAATTATGCTAAAAAAGGGCAATATTTATTTGGTTCCCGAGCTAACATACAAGAAAAAGCGCTTACTAATGTTATTATAAATAAGAAGATTGATTTTAATTTCTTTTCATCCGGTATTAAAAAACGTAACAGAACTATACGACTTCCTTTTTTAATGCATTTCATCAAGATTTCAAACCATCTGTCTAAAAAATTAAGAGGTTGCAATATGTCTTTTTGGAAAGAAGATTTTATTAAAATTAACGGGTTTAATGAAAACTTAGTTGGTTGGGGAATTGATGACTCAGAAATGATTCAAAGGTTGCACAACATAGGAGTTGTCGGAAGAAGATTGAAACATTGTGCAATTGCCTATCACATTTATCACAAAGAACAAGACAAGAGTAAAGTTTCTTTTAATCTGGCTATTGAAGAAGATGTTCGAAAAAACAAAATACAATTTATTGAAAAAGGAGTTAATCAGTATCTATAATGTTTGACGTTGCTATAATCTTAATTAATTATAATTCTACTGCTTACACTATAAAGTGTATTGAAAGTATATTTGAAAAAACAGATTCAACAACCTTAAACTATCAGATCATTGTTGTTGACAATGCTTCTGAGACGGAATCTTTTCAAAACTTAAAAGATTACATCGATCAATCTACTTTTAGCAATATTATTTTAAAACGCAGTAAAATCAATACTGGTTTTGGAGGCGGAAACATGTTGGGCATACAAGAAGTTAATGCTGAGTATTATGCTTTCATAAATAATGATTCTATTTTTCTTAACGATTGTTTGAATATTATCATTAATGAAATGAGAGAGAATCATTCTTATGGAATATGTGGTCCAGCTGCATTTACAGAAAACGGAAAACATCTCCCTACATTAGATCATTTTGCTTCTCTTTCCCGAGAATTACTAGGAAGGAAATTTTTGGAGTTAATTAATCCTAAAGAATATCCTCAACGTAAAAAAACGTTTACACAACCTCAAAAAGGACAGTTCGTATCTGGTAGCTTTATGGTAGTGAGAACTGAAGATTTTAATGAAGTAGGCGGTTTTGATACTAACCTTTTCTTATATCATGAAGAAACAGACTTATGTAAAAGGCTTCGAAAAATAAATCGATATGCTTATCTCATTCCGGAAGCTCAATTTTTACATTACCATGGTGTGAGTACTCCAAAGTCAATATTGATAAAAACCGAATTAAAAATTTCACTATTATATGTTATCAATAAACACTCTGGTTATATAAGTTACAAGCTACTTCTAACTCATTTACAATTCCGATATTTTATCAGCAGTATTGTTAAGCCTAAATATTGGCACATTTTCAAAGTCTTGCTGAAAGGAGCTCGTCTATCCGACTCTTTAAAACAGAAACAAAAAATAATTGATATCTAATTGTTTGTTAAAGCTCTTTTAATTCAATTTTATTCTGTTTTAACTTTTCGTTCCAAAAATTCTTTACTTTAGGTTTTGTAAAGCCATGACACGCAAAAGGTAATATTTGATTATTTAACTGAAAAGCTAATTTAGGTTTTCTATCAATAGAGAATCTTACGGCTTCTTTATAATCCGGTATTTTAAAATCTGGATAAAAATCAGAAACTCTTATAGACCAAAAGACATCTTCTGTTCTATAAATAAAGTGTTCATCTTTTTTCAAATAACGTTGAATTAGATCTCCTAAGGATTTTGAAATTTTATAAAAAGACTCCACTTTTCTAAGAGAAACTCCTCCGTTACCTACTTTGTTAAAAATAACTTTTCTGTTTTCGTCAAACTTGGGATTAAAAAAATTTGATATCGTCCTAATAATCCCTCTAGGTTGAACTAACCAAGGAGCACCTATATAATCATAATTCTTATCACACCAATATTTTAATTCATCTTTAAAGATCAGTCCGTCTAACTGATAAATTAATATATATTTACAATCTAAAAAACGCTCATAAAAAGAATTAGACAACATTAACTTATTATAGCTTTCCAAACTAACGAAATTTTCCTTAGGAAAACTTATTACTTCAACATCTCTATGTTCATTAAATGCAGAACTATTTAATCCTTCAGGTTGAACAAACGCTATAGGATAATCTTTTAAATACTTTTTACAGAAATATAAGGATAATTTCTCTTCGTCAGATAAATCTCCTTTGTAAACAGGAATAACAACTTTAACAAGATGTTTATAATTCATTCTAGCAATTTTTTGCAAATTTAACAAATCTATTCTTTTTAGATGATAAAGAATGTATTTGGTTGCGTCTATTTTCTAATTTATAAAGAATATGAATCTAACAAAATTGGTTGTGTAATGTTTTTATTTAAGTATTTTTGCAAAAAAGGATACTATTACTTATCATTTTATGAGAATAAAAAAAAAAATAAAGCTTTTCTTCAGGAGAATTAGAAGAGTTAAAAAATTAGATATACAATTTGCCTTAACTGACTTAGAGTTAGATTATACAGTCTTAAAAAAAGAAATCTGTTTTAATCCTTCCGCAAAACCTAAAGTATCCATTATTATTCCATTTTACAATCAAGAGATTTATACAAAAAACTGTTTAGACTCATTACAAAAAAATCTTACAGACAAGTATTCCTATGAAATTATACTAATTGATGATAATAGCTCGGAAAATATAGATCTTAGCCTTGTAAAAGGAATCGAGGTAATTCATAACGAAGAAAACAAAGGCTTTCTTAAGAATGTAAATATCGGAATTCAAGCAGCAAAAGGAGAATATATTTACTTATTAAACAACGACACTAAAGTACAAGAAGGTTTTCTTGACGAGCTTTTTTTTGTTTTTGAGAATTATGAAAATGTTGGTGCTGTAGGATCAAAACTTATTAATCCAGATAACACACTACAAGAAGCAGGAGTTGTTTTTCTTAAAGATTTCGGAATTCATCAAATTTTCAAGAAAAGAAAATCCTTTTTCCCTGAAGTAAATTATGTAAAAAAAGTAGATTACTGTTCCGGATGCAGTCTGCTTTTCAAAAGATATAAAGAAGATGGTGAAAGTTTAAATTTACTTGATGAACAGTTTGCCCCTGCTTATTTTGAAGAAACAGACTTTTGCTTTGATTTAAAATACAACCAGAGAAAAGATGTTTATTTTACTCCCTTTTCAGTTGTAATGCATTACAATGGTGCAACATATAACAGCAAAGAAAACACAACATTAGAGAAAGTAAAGAGAAAAGAAGAACTTTTTGAGATCAATAAGGCAAAATTCGAAAAAAAATGGTCTAAACAAATTTATGATATTCAAGCAGATTCCATAAATAACCGAATTTTAGAACTATATGAAAATAAATCAATTATTTTCTTTTCAGAAAATGTTCCTGAATATGATAAAGATAGTGGTTCAAATAGATTTTATGAGATCATAAGAGCCTTTAAAGACAATGGATATCATGTCTCTTTAGTAGCCAAAGATACTTTTTGGGGAAAAGGTAATCCATATATTGAATTTTACCAAAAATTAGGCGTTCAGGTTTTTTATGAATATCATAAATACAAAGACTTTACTTATTTCCTAGAAACACTTTGTTCAAATTATAGAGTAAGTTGGTTCTATGGTCCGGGAGCTTTTGAATTATATATCAATGCTGCTAAGAAATTTATACCTCAATCTAAGAAAGTATACGATATGGTAGACATTCACCATTTAAGATATCAAAGAGCTTTAGAACTTGAACCTAGAAGATTATCTCATAAAAAGAAACTCAGAAAATATACTAAGATAGAGACGAAGTTAATAAAGAAATCAGATTATGTTATTACAATATCTGATTCTGAAAAACAGTTTATGGCTAAGTTTTTTGATATTGACAAACTCGTTACCGTATCCAACATTCATTATCCTAAAATATTAAAATCAGATATCAAGCCTTTTGCGGAACGTAAAGACTTACTTTTTATTGGTTCTATTCATCATCCAAATGTAAATGCCCTAAACTTTTTATATCATGAAATTATGCCTATTGTATGGCAGTCAAATCCTGATTTAACAGTCCACGTCCTTGGAAATATTGATACAATCGTTACTGATATACATCATGACAATTTTATATTTCATGGCTTTTTACCATCTGTAGAAGAGTATTTTTTAAATACAAGGCTAATGGTCGCTCCTTTGCAAATTGGCGCCGGTGTTAAAGGAAAAATAGGACAAGCATTTGAATATCACCTACCAGTTGTCACTACTACGATTGGTGCGGAAGGAATGTTCTTAAAAGATCAGGAAAATGTATTGATTGCTGATACAGCTGAACATTTTGCACAAGCCATTTTGGAATTATACGAAAATGAAGAAAAATGGAATTCACTTTCAAATAATTCCGAAAAGAGTTTATATCCTTTTTCCAAGGAAAAAGTTAATGAAACAATAAAGGCATTTTTTTAATCCCCTAAAGATCTTATAAAAATAATGTCTAAAAGTACTTACTATCCTCACATTGACGGATTAAGAGGGGTTGCCGTTTTACTTGTTCTGTTTTTTCATCTCGACCTTTCTCCTTTTGAAGGAGGGTACATTGGTGTTGATGTCTTTTTTGTGATTAGTGGTTATCTAATTAGTACCATACTTATTAACAAAATAGATAATGGAACGTTCTCATTTAAAGATTTCTATTTGAGAAGAGTTAAACGATTAATGCCTTCAATGTTGTTTGTTGTTATATTGTCGATGCTTATGGCATACGTGATTTTTCCTTTGTCTTTATTTGAGAGATCATTAAAATCATCAACAGCAGCAGTACTTTCCTTTTCAAATATTTTCTTTTTCAAAGAATCCGGTTACTTTGATTCCAGTGCTCATTTAAAACCTTTACTACATACTTGGTCATTAGCTGTTGAAGAACAATTTTATTTGATCTGGCCTATTTTATTGTTCTTAACATTGAAAGCTAAAAAAACTATTTATAGAGTTTTAATATTATTTGTGATAGGAATAATAAGTCTATATTTTAGTGAATATTATTTGAACATTAATAGTTCAGCAGCCTTCTATCTAACTCCTTTTAGAGTTTTTGAATTTTTAATAGGTACACTTTTATATTGGGTTAGTAAAATAGAATTAAAGGCTTTTCTAAAAGAATTGCTCTCATTAATTGGTTTCTTAGGCTTATTAACACTCAGTTATCTTTACAATAATAATATCCCTTTTCCAGGAATAAATGCATTACTTCCATGTCTTTTTTCAGCAATATTAATCCATAATACAGGGCAATCAAGATACACTAGTTTACTTTACAACAACGCTTTATTAAGGTGGTTTGGCAAAATTTCCTATTCTCTATACTTAATACACTGGCCTTTTATTGTTTTTTATAAATTTTTATTTTCTCAAGATTTAAACATTTATGACCAATCCATTCTTTTTATTGCATCTACATTATTTGGATATATTATTTATAAATTTATTGAAACTCCTTTTAGAGAAAGTAAACAAGAAAAGAAATCTTCAAAAACAGTTACATACGTTTTTATAACAATTTCATTAATAGTTCTATTTAACATATTAGTTCTAAAATTCAACATTATCATTTCAAACAATAAAAATTCAACCGATTATAGCTTAAAACAAATTGAAGACGGAAAGCAATTAAGATTTAAATTTTGTAATGATACGGTTTTAAATGATATTGATTTAAAAGAAACAAAGTACAAAAAACAAGTCCTTATAATTGGTGATAGCCATGCTCCGGATGCTCTTAACTTTTTAAAACTTACTTATCCTGATTATGATTATAGAATGCTAACTGAAGGTGGTTGTCCACCTATGATTCAATCAGATCTTAAACTTATTATTAATCATCCGCCTGAGATGAAAAATAATTGTTATGAATTGATGGATAAAATTAAGCACATGGATTTATCAGGTTATGAATATATTGTTATCAATGTAATGTTTGAATGGTATACTCCTGATAATCTTGTAAATTATATTAAAGAACTCAAAAGAAAAACTAATGCAAAATTCATTGTTTTTGGTAATTATATAATTCTAAACAAAGATTTGGTCGATATTGCGTACAAAGGTAAAAAAATTAAAAAAGAAGACATTAAGAGCATAGCGCTATATGAAGATGAGTTAATACAAAAATCAACTGGCTTGTATAAATATATTAGTAAAAAGAAATTGCTTTCTAAAAACAATAGTAATGATATTAATGATTGCATCCTTTTTACAGATCAAAATGCTCCGATGACGTATGATAGTAACCATTTAAGTTTTGAGTTTTGCGAATTAATCTCAGATAGCCTATCTTCCAAAAAAATAAATGTCTTTGAATAATAAAATACAATAAAGAGTTAAATATATACTATAAAAAAGGGGTAGTGTCTCACTAACTGTGTAAGTTAAAAAATGATGGGGTTATTAAACCACTATCATTTTTTTTTAACTTACACACTTTTTAGGATAGTGTCAAAAAAGGAGATTTAAAGCTCCTTTTTTATAGTACTAAAACATTTTTCTGATACTTTTTTTAATTTTTACATAAACTCTTTTTAAAAAAGGTTTACTTTTTTCTCTCAATCTTGTTAACTCTACTTCCTTCTCATCATTGTAATAAGAACATTCTTGTAACTTCCTTTTTGTCTCAGTTAATTCCTGAACCATTCTATCAAAAAAAAGAGCCTTATCATGATCGTTTAATTCTTGATAAATTAAATTGGAAACATTCGCGAAATTTTCAATACTCTTCTTATGCTTTCCATTCGGATTCATTCTATAATATGCTAATTCCTCATTTAAAAAATAGACATTCTTCTTTTCTTTTAAAACATTAATCCAATAAATCCAATCTTCTTTGTATCTGGTTTTTTCATTAAATCGAACATTCTCAACAGCTTCTTTCTTTAAAAAAACAGAATGAGGAGGAAAAGCTATTCCTCTATCCCAATTAAGTAAAACAGTTTCAAAACTAAGTGTGTAGGACGATAAATCGCAAAAAGGATCCGTTGCATCTTCAATATTGTTTACAAACATTCTAAAACTCGTAATAGTTAAATCAATTTGGCTGTCATTTTCCATGATTTCCAAACAACGTTGAAGTCTCTCTTTTGCTAAATAATCGTCAGAATCTAAGAATTGAACATATTTCCCTCTTGCTTTAGAAAAACCATAATTTCTTGCCGCTGCTACACCTTCATTTTTTTTATGAAAATATTTAAATCTGGAATCATCTTTAATGATTGCCTCTACCAATTCCTTTGTACCATCATTGGAATCATCATCTACTATAATACATTCCCAAGTTAAATATGTCTGATTTTTAATAGATTCTAAAGTATAAGCTATATATTTAGATTGATTATAAGTAGGTACAATTATACTAACAAGGATGTCTGAAACGCTCATTTTTTAAATATTTTTTGTAAAAATATAAATTATCTTTGCCTAATAGTAAAATTATAATGGACAATTATTTCATCAGCATTATTATTCCTTGTTACAATTCAGATTTTATTTTACATAAAACGCTTAATTCTGTTTTAAACCAAGAATATAAAAATTGGGAATGTATCATTATAAATGATGGAAGTACTGATAACTCAAAAAAAATCATTGAAGAATTCTGTAAATTAGATGACAGGTTTTTTTTAATTGATCAAACCAATAGCGGAGTTGCAGAAGCTCGAAATAAAGGATTAAATCATGCAAAAGGTGATTACATTTTTTTCTTAGATGCTGATGATTTTCTTCCTGAGAATTCATTAATGGAACTTACAAAATATATAAAATATGACACAGATGTAATTGCTGGAAAAATTCAGATACTTAACTTCAATAATAATAAAGAAATGGGGGTTCTTAGACATAACTTAGAAACTCATAAAATTCTTAAAAACAAAGATCTATCATTATTACTAGGAATTATCGAAAAAGGATTTAGCCCTGTAGTAATGAATAAATTATACAAAAGAGATTTTATTTTAAACAACTCATTATCTTTCAATAAAGAGCTATTGCATGAAGATGAACTTTGGCAGTTTGAAGTTTTCTCTAAAGTCAAAAACTTATTTTCTACTGATTCAATTACATATTTTCATTACGATAATATCAATTCTTCAATCACCAATAATAGAGGAGAAAAAAATATCAACGATCTTTTAAAAATTCTTGAAATAATCTATCAATACTATTTGAACGAAAAGGAGGTTAAAAAGAAAGAAACCATTTCAGCTTATTTACTATATTTTAAATTAATTGTCATTTTAAGTTTTAATCTTTCCAATAAACGTGATCAAAAAAAACTAAAAAGAAAAGTAATTGATACTTTTAAAAAAAATATTTCAGAAAGAAATAGAATTCTTTTCAATGAATCCGTAGAAAGTTTTTACAGGAGTTTTTTCATATTAACTTTTACAAATACATCATTAATCAACTTTTTCTTAAAAAATGAAAACAAAAATAACTATTGGGTCAAAAAATATTTAACCATAATTTTAAAAATAAGCTACTTAATAAATAGAAAAACAATACACCGATTTTACAAAATATAATGAATACAGAGATCCACAATGCATTCGAAGTCATCAAAAATGGCGGAATTATTCTTTACCCGACCGATACCGTTTGGGGTTTAGGATGCGATGCAACCAATGAAGAAGCCGTAAAAAAAATCTATGCGCTAAAGCAACGCGAAGAAAGCAAAAGCATGCTCGTTTTAGTAAACGGAGAACGCATGCTGTATCAGGTTTTCAATGAAGTGCCACAAGTAGCTTGGGAAATTTGGGATAACACCCAAAAGCCAACTACACTTATCTTAGACAAACCTAGAAATGTTGCTAAAAACATCATTGCCGAAGATAATACTTTAGGTGTTCGCATGGTAAATGAACCTTTTTGCTTTAAACTCATGGAACGCATGAAAAAACCTTTGGTTTCCACTTCAGCTAATATTTCCGGAGAACCCACACCAAAATCCTTTCAAGAAATTTCTCCCGAAATTATAAAAGGTGTCGACTATGTTGTAAATTTGCACCGCGATAAAATTTGCGATAAACCTTCAACTATTATCAAATTAACCCTTGATAGCCAAGTGAAGATTATTAGAAAATAGTGATTCTTTGTCATTCTGAACGAAGTGAAGAATCTCATAATATTTGCTTCTCGACTGCAATCGAAGTGACAAAAAGGACAAAAAACAATGAATTACAAACAACATTTAGACAATACTATATTTAAAATTGTAACGCAAGCAGCACAAGAACTCAATCTTGAAAGTTATGTCATTGGCGGATTTGTTCGCGACATTTTACTGCAGCGCAATCACAAAAAGGACATCGACATTGTTGCCGTCGGCAGTGGTATTGATTTAGCTTTAAAAGTTTCCGAATTGTTGCCTAATAACCCTAAAGTTCAGGTATTTAAAAACTATGGAACGGCTATGTTGCGCTATAAAGATATTGATGTTGAATTTGTTGGCGCGCGAAAAGAAAGTTACAACTTTGAAAGTCGAAATCCTGTTGTGGAAAACGGAACGTTGAAAGACGACCAAGAACGCCGCGATTTTACCATAAACGCATTGGCTTTTTCCTTAAACGAAAGCAATTTTGGAGATTTGGTTGATCCTTTTAACGGAGTTCAAGATTTAGAAAACAAAATCATTCGCACGCCATTAAATCCGGATATTACCTATTCCGACGATCCGTTGCGTATGATGCGAGCGGTTCGTTTTGCTACCCAATTGCAGTTTGAAATCGAAAAAGATTCGCTTGATGCAATTACTCGCAATGCAGAACGTATCAAAATCATTTCTGGCGAACGAATTGTAGATGAATTGAATAAAATTTTGGCAACGCCAAAACCTTCTATCGGCTTTTTATTATTACATAAAACGGGACTTCTGGATATTATTCTTCCTGAATTAACTGCTTTGAATAATGTGGAAGAAGTGGAAGGTCATACACACAAGAATAATTTTTACCACACTTTAGAGGTAGTCGATAATATTTGTCCGAATACAGATGATTTGTGGTTGCGTTGGTCGGCTTTATTACACGATATTGGCAAAGCACCTACCAAAAAATTCCACAAAAAACAAGGTTGGACTTTTCACGGACATGAGTTTTTAGGCGGAAAAATGGTAAAGAGAATTTTCACGCGTTTGCACATGCCTTTGAACCAAAAAATGAAGTTCGTTCAAAAAATGGTTACCATGAGTTCACGTCCTATTGTTTTAGCACAAGAAGAAGTAACGGATTCTGCTGTACGCCGTTTGGTTTTTGATGCCGGGGAAGATGTTGAAGATTTAATGACGCTTTGTGAGGCCGATATTACGACCAAAAATCCTAAGAAATTTCAAAAATACCATAATAACTTCAAGATTGTTCGCGAGAAGATTGTGGAAGTAGAAGAAAAAGATCGTGTTCGCAATTTTCAACCACCTATCGATGGCGAAGAAATTATGCAGCTCTTTGATTTAAAACCAGGACGAGAAATTGGTGTTTTAAAAGAAGCCGTAAAAGAAGCTATTTTAGAAGGAGAAATTCCGAATGAATATGATGCCGCTTTACAATTTGTATTGGCAAGAGCCGAAAAAATGGGATTGAAATCAATAAAATAATTAGACATTAATTTGTCACTTCGAGCAGAGTCGAAAAGTCAGATCATTTATGAGAAATTTCACTTCGTTCAATATGACAAAATAACAGGAATTCATAAAAATTATGCAAAAAAATAAAGCCGTAATTTATTGGCTACTTTCAGGTTGTGTCCTACTTTTTGTAATGGTCATGGTAGGCGGAATTACACGTTTAACCAATTCGGGTTTATCAATGACCGACTGGCATTTGATTACTGATACCTTTCCTCCTACTTCAGAAGAAAAATGGAATGATGCTTTTGAAGCGTATAAAACATTTCCTGAATATCAAAAAATCAATCAGTTTAAATCGGGCGGATTCAATCTTGAAGATTATAAATTCATCTATTTTTGGGAATGGTTTCATCGTTTCATCGGACGAATTATCGGTGTTGTTTTCATTATTCCGTTTGTATATTTCTTAGCTAAAAAGAAATTGAATCGCGAAACCATCAACAAATGTATTATTCTTTTAGGAATGGGTGCTTTTCAAGGATTTTTGGGTTGGTTTATGGTAAAAAGCGGCTTAATTGACAATCCTGATGTGAGTCATTTTCGCTTGGCTTTACATTTAACTTTTGCATTTATCACTTTTGCATATACTTTTTGGGTCGCTTTGGATTTAATCTATCCTGAAAGAAAAGCAGCTATCGAACCTTTACGAAAAATTGCCCGAATTGCATTAATTGTTTTGATTATCCAAATCATTTATGGTGGTTTTGTAGCAGGATTAGACGCTGGTTTAGTACATAATCATTGGCCTTTAATGAGTGACGGACAGTTTTTCCACGAAAGTATAACGTTAGAACAACCTAATCTTTTATTATCATTTACAGAAGGTAAAAGTGGTGTTCAGTTTGTTCACCGAACTTTTGCTTATGTGGTGGTTTTTATGATGTTTTTATTGTTTTTCAAAAGCAAAAAATTCAGTTTAGATGCACAACAGCAAAAAGGAGTCAACGTGTTAATTGCAGTGGTTTTAGTCCAATTCACTTTGGGTGTTTTAACCTTGTTGTTCCACGTTCCGCTTTGGTTAGGGTTAGCGCATCAATTAGTAGCTTTTGTACTGTTGACCACTATGGTTTACGCTTTGCATCGATTGAGTAAATAGAAATGAAAAACTATTTCTATCTGCAATATAAAATTATAAATCGCTCTTTTGTCGAATTTGGGTTGCCTGTTTCTATTGGGTATCTTCTAATTTTTGGCGGATTTTTTATAGGTGCTGAGAAATTATTCAAAGAAATTGAATATGCTAACTTAGTTTATATTGCTTTGCATCTGGGAATAGCATTACAATTAAATAATGCAAGCAGAATACAATTTTTAAAATTTTGCTTTAGTAAAAACGATTATATAAAACTACGTTTGATTGAGAACTATAGTATTGCCTTTCCTTTTATAGCTTACGTTTTATACAAACAGTTGTTTTTAATCGGTGTAATAATTATTATTGATGCTACTTTATTAAGTTTTGTGAAATTCAATGGCGTATTTCAAAAAACTATACCTACTCCATTTTCTAAAAAACCATTTGAGTTTACAATAGGTTTTCGTAAAACGTTTTACATTTTCATATTATTATTTTTTATCTTATTTAAAGCAATTGAAGTGTCAAATTTAAACTTAGGTATCTTTTCAATTGTAGCTTGTTTTGCCATTATATTTAGTTACTATAGTTCTCCGGAGAACGCTTACTACGTTTGGAATTTCAGCTTAACTCCTAAAGAGTTTTTATGGAATAAGATTAGAATCTCACTACAATATGCAACCTATCTGGTTTTTCCTTTAGTAGCAATTTTATGCTTTTTCTATTTTAAGGAATTCGAATCTATACTGATTTTTACCTTTCTTGGCTACGTTTTCTTAATTGCCATAGTTTTAGCAAAATATTCGGCTTATCCGGAAAAAATGAATGTTGTTCAAGGAGTTTTTCTAGCTTTTAGCGTATATTTTCCTCCATTATTAGCTATTGTAATTCCAATATTTTATTTTCAAGCGATCAAAAACCTTAAAACCATTCTGAAATGATTGAACTAAAAAATGTGTCAAAAAAATATGGTTCTAAAGAAATCTTAAAAAACATTTCAATACTTTTTGAAACAGGTAAGGTTTACGGAATTATGGGTGAAAATGGTGCCGGAAAAACAACGCTATTTAATTGCATTGCAGGTTTAGAAAAATTTGACGGAGAAATTAATTCGGATTTAAAGGTTTTAAAAAATGAATTAGGATTCTTAACAACCGAACCTTTCTTTTTTCAGAAAATGACAGGTAAAGAATATTTACAATTGCTTTGTAATGCACGAAATATCACTATTGATACTATTGAAGCTAAAAACATTTTTGATTTACCACTCAATCAATATGCTACTACTTATTCCACTGGAATGAAGAAAAAACTGGCTTTAACAGCAATTTTGCTTCAAGGAAATAGTTGCTTCATTTTAGACGAACCTTTTAATGGTGTTGATATCCATAGCAATCTTGTCATTACAGAAATAATTCATAAACTAAAAGGTTTACAAAAGACAATTCTTATTTCTTCACATATTTTTTCTACGCTAAGCGAAACTTGTGATGAAATTTTACTTTTAGAAAACGGAAAATTTTCTAAGAGAATTTTAAAAGAGCATTTCCCTTCATTTGAAACAGAAATGAAAAACTTCAGCATTGGTAATAAAATAGATCGTTTAGAGTTAAAATAATGATCAAAAAACTAAACTTGTAACAATTAATCACTTCAGTCGTTTTAATTAAATAAAACCAACTATTATGAAGTGTTTAAAAGTTCTATTCAACATCTTTTTCGTTTTATCAATTAGCTTTGGTAATGCTTGTAGCATGTATAAAATAACTAAAAATGGTAAAACATTTGTAGGTTGTAATCATGATGCTTGGCTCACAACTCCACAAATTTGGTTTGAAATTGGAACAAAAAATGCTCCTTACGGAACAGTTTTCACAGGTTCAAGATTTGATGGTGAGAATGGTTATGCTCCGCAATCGGGAATGAACGAACATGGTTTAGTTTTTTCGCGTTTAGCTTCTTATCATCCAAAAATTGAAAATTCAATAATGGATTCGAGAACAAAAATTACTAATCCGACATTTTATCTGAAAGACATTCTTCATAACTGTAAAACAATAGCTGAAGTAAAAGCTTATATTGAAGAATATGACCAAAGCTATTTCATGGAAGATGTTTTTATTTACATCGACAAATCGGGCGATTATATTGTAGTGGAACCTTACAAAATTATTGAAGGAAACGACCCTACTTATGTTTTGGCTAATTTTTGTCCGTCTATTACTTCTGAAGATGATGCAAGAAGAATAGAACGTTATAAAAAGGGTTCTGACTTTTTAAAAGGTAATTACGAAGCAAATTTAGACTTTTGCAGAAATGTTTCCGATACCATGCACGTTTGTCGTGAGAAAATAGGCGACGGAACTTTAATAACTTCAATTTTTGATTCGAATAACGGAACGGTAAACATCTATTTTTATCATGATTACAACCAAACTGTTCAGTTTAATCTTAAAGAAGAATTAGCTAAAGGAAATCATATTTTAAAAGTTGATTCGTTATTTCCCAAGAATGAAGAATTTGAAAAACTTATACAATTTAAAACACCAAAAAACTCTAATGCAATACGATTATTTCTTGTTTTAAGCGGATTGTTTTTTGTCTTAAATTCACTTTACTTCTTCATAAATTACATTAGAACTAGAAAACAGAAAAAACACAATTGGGTTAAATTATTTTTAATCCTAATTGGTCCTTTATTATTATATTACATGTTTATATTGAGCACCAATACCAATATTTTTTATTTTCCTGCGCCTTATTATGATTTTCATAGCGTAACAATAACCTTAGCTTCCTATTTGCCACATTTATTGGCAATTGCAATTATTCCGTTATTGTTTGTGAACTATAAAATAATTAAAGAAAAAACTTGGGAAATAGTTTCAATACTAACTTTAAGTCTCAATACTATTTTGTACTTGGTTTTAATCGGATTTTTTGTGTATTGGCAAATGTTTTTCTAATTAGCCAATCCAATCTTTAAATTCGTTTACACGCTCGCGAGCTACAATAACTTCATCAGCTTTATAAGTAGGAAGAATGAGTTTTAAACGCGAATTGGTATGCATTTGAATTTCTCTAATTGCCTTTAACGGAACAATGAACTTTCTATTGATACGGAAGAAATCTTTTGGTTTTAACTCACTTTCAACGACTTCTAAAGAACTATCGACCAAATAATCACGATTGTCTAACGTATGTAAATAAGTTCCTTTATTTTCACTGTAAAAACATTCTACCTCATCGATAGTAATGACTTTAATTTGATTCCCGACTTTTACCGAAAAACGTTCTTTGTATTCCTTCTCCACCGGATTAACCAACATTCTTTTAATAGCTTCAAAATCTAAAGTTGCAATCGTATTTTTTTGAAACTGATTTTTAAATTTTGAAATAGCAACTTCCAATTCGTCTTCATCAATGGGTTTTAACAAATAATCGATGCTGTTCAATTTAAAAGCGCGCAAAGCATATTCATCATAAGCGGTTGTAAAAATAATAGCACTTTGTAATGACTTGCTGACTTTATCAAAATGTTCGAAAATTTCAAAAGACAAACCATCAGACAATTGAATGTCCAAAAAAATTAAATCGGGTTGCGCGTTATTTGAAAACCAATTTATCGCTTCTTCAACAGAATGTAACATTTGTTTTACAGTAAAACCTAATTTTTCAACTTTTCGTTGTAATAATCGTGCTGCAGGTTTTTCGTCTTCTATAATAATGATGTTCATCTTTCTAAATTTAATCAAAAACTTTACTTTCTAGTGTTGGCCAAATTTCTTTGAAATTGATATTGGGTTTTGAACAAATATAAACCGGAATTTCGTTTTCTTCCTCAATTGCATACGGATGATGAATTGTTTTTACCAATTTTCGTTCTTTAAATACAAAATCGACGATTTCCGGTTCTAATCCAATTGTTATATATTCTTCTTTGGGTTCACCAGGTCCAACTGTCCAAAAACTTCCGTGGGCACAAACTGGCTGTGGCAAATTATAAGCTTTACCTAAAACAGTAATCGCTCCGGCTTCTCCATAATTTTCTGCCATAATGCCAACATTTTTCCTTTTTGCTTCCGGAAAAGATTTATAAATACTATCTACCAATTGTACTTGTTTTTCCCATCCAAACATATCGGCATAATCGCTTGTCAACTGATATCTTCCGTTTATATCCGGTTTGATGTTTTCATATTCAATAAAACCCTGAATTGACAAAATCGGAATTGCTTTTGGAACAAAATAAATACTTGGCAATACAACAATTGAAGCAACTATATAATAGAAATACTTCCGCTTTTGAGTTATGGTTTCGACAGCAAAACCTGCAAAAGCAAACAATACCGGATAAGCTGAAAAGAAATAATATCCTTTTGATTTCAGTAACCACATACTCAAAAATACTAGCACAACCGTGATACCAATTGCTTTATATTTTTTGATAGAATCAATAAAAAATATACTTATTAGACCAAATAATGCTACTATAAAAGTAAATGGTGATGCCAATTGATCTTTTAAGAAATCTAATCCTGTTGTGGCATCGAGTTGACTTTCTTTTAGCTTTTGAAAATGTAAGAATACTGGAAAATGATGTTCGTACTGCCAGATTAAATTAGGCAAAACCATTACTAATGCAATGAATCCTGAAATATAAAACCATTTATTCTTTAAAATTTTCTCACGATGCGTTACTATTAAAGCCATAAAAAGAGAAACTATCAATAAGAAAATAATGTACTTGTTTAAAAATCCTAAGCCAAGAGAAACTCCTAATAAAACCAAGTATAAATTTTTCTTTTCCCTTAAATACAAAACCGTGAAAAAGAAACTTAATGTCCAGAAAAGTTGGTCAAAAGCAACCGGTTGAAAAAGTAAATGATTTCTAAAGAAAGGAAGAAAAGCTAAAACTAAAATTCCTGATAAAACTACGGCTTTTAACTTTCCTCCTATTTTATAAGTCATTAAACACGTTAATACTAGTATTAAAACACCTGCTAAAGTGGAAAACATTCGTATCCAAAATAAGTTGTACCCGAATAGCTCATGCGCAAATTTCCCAACAAAGGCTATAAATGGCGGAAATTCAAAATATCCTGAGGCTAAATGTTCACTTACACTTAAATGTAATAATTCATCTCTATGAAAACCATAATTTCCATTCCCGAAAACATGAACAATCAACTTAATCAATACAAGTATTATTATTGCTAAAACATATTTCTTTTTCATTGAAAATTAATTACATCTTGTTTTGTAGGTTTCTTTCTTTTTCCATGAATTCTCTAATTTTTCGTTCTTCCCAATCTTTACCTAAAATGTAGTTGGGTAAAAACACCGATAATCCATGCGCTAAAAGTCCGATTCCCCAAAATAATGGTGTCGTTAATGTTCTCCATTGTAAAATGCTTTCTCCGGCAGGAATTTCTCTTGCATTTATAATAAAGATCATAATGTTTACTACAACATATATCGTTGCGTGTGTATAAAAGCCTTTGATTCTTTTTACTCTTTTTTGCGCTTCTTTATATCTTATTTCTTCTGATGTCATGATGGTTTTGAATTATTAATTATGAGTTTAAAAAACTTTTTACTTAAAACTATTCCCACTTGTTTTTTTGATCTTTATCCATTAATTCGTCAATCTTTCTTTTTTCCCAATCTTTCCCAAAAAATGGAACTACTTTAAAAGCAGCTAATCCGTGAAATAAAAGTCCAATTCCCCAACCAAAAGCCGACCATAAAAACCATAAATATTGTGGTGAAAATCTTAAGTTTATATAAATCATAAAGCCTATACACAAAATGTAAACCAACAAATGTCTATAAAAACCCTTTATTTCTTTTACTTGCTTTTTTGCTTCTTCGTAACGTTCGTATTCCGATTTATAGTTGCTCATTGTCTATTTTTTAATTAGTTAAAACGTTTGTTATCTTTATCTTTATTCATAATTTCATTAATCTTTTTTTCTTCCCAATCTTGGGCAAAACCAAAAGTTTGAAATCCGTGAAAAACCAATCCCATTCCCCAACCTAATGCTGGAAACCAAAACCATTGAAAATCGGATGTTTTGTAGTTAATGAAAAACAAGAACGGAATTACAATACAGTATGAAATTAAACTACTATAAAATTCTTTAATCTTTTTTACTCTGTCTTTGGCTCTTATATAAGCCATATCTTCGTTGTAAGTTTCTATTGTTTGCATGATATTTACTTGTTTAGTTAAAATGGGAAGTTTTATGCGAAACACTTTGTCTGTTTCATAAACAGCAACTTTTCGATCCGTTAAAATGGCATATCTATTTACTATATTTTGTAATCCAACGCCTTTTCTATCTTGTAAAACTTCTTTCTTTTGTTTGTTATTTTCTACTATTAATTCGTTATTCTCGATATAAATTTTAATATGAAGCGGTTTTTGTTCACTCACAATATTGTGTTTGATACAGTTTTCTAAAAGTAACTGTAACGAAAGCGGCACTACTCTAGCTTCAATATTTTCAAAATCATTTGGTAATTCAAATGAAATACTATTCTCAAAACGCATCTTCAATAAATTCATGTACGTTTTTGCAAAAGCCAATTCTTCTTGAACCGTTACCAATTCTTTATCGCGTTGTTCCAAAACATAACGATATACTTTTGATAACGAAGTGGTGAACCTTTGTGCGTTATCCGGATTTTCTTCAATTAAAGAACTTAAGACATTTAAACTGTTGAACAAAAAATGTGGATCGAGCTGATTTTTTAAACTTTCAAACTGCGCCGATGCTGTTCCGGCAATAATTTTTTCTTGTTTAACTCGGTTTTCTTGGTAGTTTTTATAAAAATAAATTAAGTGCACAATTAACGTAACCACTAAAGTTATGATCATCGCTACAACATAATTGGAAACCGTTTCTTCTTTAAAAAATTCTTCTAAGCTTAATTTTTCAACTAAAACCTCTTCAAAAATTCTCAGAAAGAAAATGGCAATTCCCGAAATTAAAAACGATGCTAAAAAGCCAACAACCAATCGCTTTAACTGAAATCTGTTTTTTTCAAAGTACTTGTCGAGTTGTATAAAAACTAATGCATTCGAAAAATACAAGACTACACTGTATAAAATTGTAAAAATGAAATTGAATTTTAACCCTTCAAAATCAGGAAATTGCAAATTATAGATATAATTAATCGTTTGAATTACAATAAAAATTATCCCCCCAATACTTAACGCTTTTATAAGTTCTTTTTGATAATTCATTATTTTATGGATTACATTTCGCTAAAGCTTCTATCAATCTTTCTTGTCCCCAATTAGGATGAGAAGCTGTTTCAGGTTTAAAGGTAGCAAAAAGTTCTTTCACGTTTTGTAAGTCATTGCAAAAGCCTTTTACATCTTGTCCCATATATTTTGCCATTCCTATTTCAAAAAGCGTTTTTACTAAAGCAACTCTTGGATTTTCAGGAGCCAATTTTGATGCTTTGTTCAAAATATACAATGCATCTGCTGAATTTTGTCGCCCATAAACCATTGGATTAACCAAAATCCAACCTATTAAAATCCGTGCTTGAACCACTAAAACTTCAGCATTTTCAGGTTGTAAAGCATTCGCTTTATCTTGAAAACCTTGTGCTGTTTCTAATGCTTTTGTCATTGCTTCCTCGTTTCCTTTTTGCTCGAATGCTTCATTCGTATTCAATAAAGATAAATAGTAAAAAGGCAACCAATTCTCAGGTTCTGCCTGCGCTATATCTTGGAATATAACTTTAGCTTCTTCTGCTTTTTTTTCGTTCCAAAGCTGTATCGCTTTTTCCATTTTAGATTCGTTTGCCGCTTGCGCCGAAAGTAGTCCTACTATCAGTATTGCAATCATGGTAATTAATCGTGTACTCATAATTTCATTGTTTTTAAAAGGTTCTCGTGAATCTTCGATTTCATAATTTTTGTTTTTGTTGATTTACAGGACAAAGTTGCATTACTGCCATCGGTTTTTAAAATCATCCTTACCGAACTGTTGAATTTTGATGACGAACTGTAATTTTTCATTTAAAAGCCATTAAAAAGTTTCGTTCCCAGCCATTCATCTTCCTTATCTTTGCCCATCAGAAACCTTTTTTATGTTAAAAATCAACCAAATACACCATATTGCTATCATTTGTAGTAACTATGCTGTTTCTAAAAAATTCTATACTGAAATTTTAGGTTTCAAAATAGTTCAGGAAATCTATCGGAAAGAACGCAATTCTTATAAACTTGATTTAGCATTAGGTAATCAGTATTGTATTGAACTTTTTTCGTTTCCCAATCCGCCAGAAAGAGTTTCCCGACCGGAAGCTTGCGGTTTGCGCCATTTAGCTTTTGAAGTAGATTCCATTGAAGATGCTTTTCATTATTTTCAAACCCAAAACATTACCACAGAAACCATCAGAATTGATGAATTTACCGGAAAAAAATTCTTTTTTCTAGAAGACCCTGACAATCTTCCACTTGAGTTCTACGAAAAATAATGTTGACAACTTTAAAATCGCAAATCTAAAATTATGTTTACTTTTGTAGTTCATCTAATACCCATGTTATGATTTATAAATTTAGAGTTATACTCGATGCCGAAGAGGATATTTTTAGAGATATTGCTATTGAAAGCGAAGCAACTTTAGAAGATTTACATGATGCAATTGTAAACGCTTTCGGGTTTGACGGAACTGAAATGGCCGCTTTTTACACTTGTGACGATGAATGGACGCAAGATGAGGAAATTCCGTTGTTTGACACCGGAGATGTGCCGGGAGAAATGAGTATTATGAAAGATTTCGTATTAGAAAATGTTTTAGATGAAAATCAAACTAAAATTATTTATGTCTACGATTTCTTCAACATGTGGACTTTCTTTGTAGAATTAGGTGCCATTGATGAAAAAGAAGAAGGTGAAAATTACCCGACAGTTTTATTTGCTCACGGAAACTTACCAACAGAAGCTCCGGCATCCGGATTCAAAGGTTCTGCCATGTCTAACGATGATATTTACGGAGAATTCAACGATGATTTTGATGAAGAAGACCTTGATATGTTTGACGGCGACGATAGCTTTGAAGACTTTGGATTTGACGAAAACTGGAATTAATTTTTGTAAACAAAAAATAACAAAATTAAATGTATAGACAGCTAAGAAATCTTTTCTCTTTCTTTTTGTCTATTCTCTAAAAAAGCATGATAAACTTATTCAATACACACATAGAAAACCTTTCCATCCACCGCGTTGGAAATAAAAGCCGCAACGAAGCTATTTTTTTATCAGAAGCTCCTTATGCTTTAAACGATGAAATCATGCCTTTGCTAAAAGAGTTCTTTTTTAAACCTTTTCGTGATAAAGAAGAAAACTATTATCAGTTTGCGCACGATGTAGATTTAGAATACAACGAAATGTATAACTTGGTTACAGATGCTTTTACAAATCCTTCTGAAATTCACAACATTTCTAAAAAAATTGCCAATCATTTATTTGAACAATCCAACCATCCCCACATTAAAAGCGGTGAAGTGTATGTTACGTATTTAACACATGTTTCTATTGATAATAATGTTGTAGACGCCATCGGTGTTTTCAAAAGTGAAATTAAAACAGATTTCCTTCAGTTTGAAGAAAAAGAAAGTACACTAAATATGGTTTTACAACAAGGTGTTAATTTGAATAAATTAGACAAAGGTTGTATTATTTTCAATTACCAAAAAGAAGAAGGTTATAAAATTTTAACCGTTGATAGCAACCGTTATGATGCTCGTTACTGGTTAGAACATTTCCTTTCTGTGGATGTTTTCCAAGATGAAAACTTCATGACTAAAAAATACCTTCAATTTTGTAAAGATTTTGCAAAAGACGTGGTATTACCTGCCGAAGATAAACAACAAGAAGTTTTGTTTATGAACCGTGCTATCAATCACTTTGCTAAAAATGATGATTTTGAAGAAACCGCTTTCTTAAACGAAGTAATGGAAAATCCTGAATTCATTCCTGAATTTAAAAATTACAAAGTAGACAAAGGTGCTAAATACAGTATTGAGGACGTTTCAAACTTCCCTATTGCAAATGCAGCAGTAACGGACGTAAGAAAGAAAACCAAAAACACTATTGAATTAGACACCAACATTCAAATCAAAATGGATTTCATCAACCCGGAAAGTGCTGAGAAATTTGTAGAAAAAGGTTGGGACGAAGAAAAACAAATGTATTACTACTTAGTGTATTTCAATAAAGAATTAAAATCATAAAACCTCGTTGTTTTATTTTTATGACTGTCTAAAAAGAGCTCTTCAAAACAAACTTTTTTTGCTTCTTTTTAGACAGTTTCTTTTTTAGTATTTTTACCATCCAATTGATAACGGATGAAAAAACTAAAATTCCCTACAGCACAAACTATTTTAATTATCATTGCCGCACTAACCATGCTTTTAACGTGGTTTATACCTGCCGGAAAATACGATACTTTAGCGTATGATAAAGCTTCTGACAGTTTTGTAATCACCACTCCAAACGGAACGGAAACTATTGCTGCTACACAGGAAAATTTAGCCCAAAGAAAGATTGAAATTCTTATTGAAAAGTTTCAAAATGAGGACATCCGTAAACCTATCAATATTCCGAATACCTATCAAAAGATTGAAGCTAAACCTCAAACTCTTGTCGATTTTATCCAATCCCCCATAAAAGGAATTATTCAGGCGTCTGATATTATTTTCTTTGTTTTAATCATAGGAGGCTTAGTCGGAATCATGAATATAACCGGAGCGTTCAACGCCGGAATTAATTGGTTAGCCGAAAAACTAAAAGGAAAAGAATATTTACTAATTATTTTCATCACGCTTCTAATTGCATTAGGCGGAACCACTTTTGGTCTTGCCGAAGAAACCATTGCCTTCTATCCTATTCTTATTCCGGTATTTTTAGCTGCAAAATACGATGCTATGGTTGCCTTGGCTTCTATTTACTTAGGTTCTTCCATTGGAACGATGTTTTCCACTGTTAATCCGTTTAGTACTATTATTGCATCCAATGCAGCCGGAATCAATTGGACCACCGGAATTGAAGGAAGGATCATTGCGCTAATCATCGGAACAATTATCTGTATAGCCTATATTATCTGGTATGCCAATAAAGTAAAAAAAGATGCTACAAAATCAGTTATTTTTGAAGAAAACAAAGCCATTCTTAAACATTATGAAAGCTTAGAACAAACTGTTCTACAACTCAACATCCGATTAAAACTGATCCTATTTTTATTCTTAATGGCTTTTGTAGTCATGATTTATGGCGTATCGCAATTAGGTTGGTGGTTTACTGAAATGTCAAGTGTATTTTTAGTAGCTGCTGTTCTCATTGGTTTCGTAGCCAAAATCAAGGAAAAAGATTTTATCAGTTCTTTCATTACCGGCGCTGCTGATTTGTTAGGTGTCGCATTAATTATTGGTATTGCCCGCGGTGTTTCCGTTATTATGGAAGAAGGCTTTATAAGTGATACACTTTTATATTACGCCAGTAATTTTACCTCAGGAATGAACGAATTTGTTTTTGTGAACAGTATGTTGGTTACCTATGGCGGTTTATCATTCTTCATTCCTTCTTCATCCGGAATGGCGGTTTTAACCATGCCTATTATGGCTCCTTTAGCTGATTCTTTTGGTTTAGGAAGAGAAGTTATTGTAAATGCTTACCAATGCGGAATGGGATTGTTTGCTTTTATCAACCCAACCGGACTTATTTTGGCGTCTTTAGCAATGATTAATGTTGGTTATAACAAATGGCTGAAATTTGTCATGCCATTGGTTTTTATTTTATTGATTTATACCATTTTAATTTTAACGCTTTCTATTTACATATAAGCTATAAATTGTCTTTTGTTTAACATTTGTTCAGTCTTTATCCAGCGTTTTTTTTAGTAAATTTGAAAGAAAAAGTCATGGCTAAAAAAATGATTAAAGATAAAAATGGAGTTTTAGAAGCCTATACTCAAGAACTTCTTAAAACAAACGAGAGACCAAAATCGGTTTATGCTTTTTGCGAGAATATTAAAATCAGTGAAAAAGAATTCTATGCTTTTTTCACCAATTTTGATCAGTTGGAAGAAAGTATTTTTACTTATTTCTTTGAAGCAACTGTTTCAGTATTACACAAAAGTGAAGATTACGAATCTTATGATGCTAAAACTAAACTTTTGAGTTTTTATTTTACTTTTTTCGAACAACTTTCAGCAAACAGAACGTTAGTTTTATTGCTTCTTGACAATGGAAAACCTGCACTTCAAAATCTTAAAAAATTGAGTGCACTTCGAGTTTCATTTAAAGAATATGTAGATCAATTAGGCATTAAACCCATTGACTTACCTAAAGAAAGTTTAGAAAAGATTCAACAAAAAAGTATTTCCGAAATGGCTTGGCTACAATTAATGGCTACACTAAAATTTTGGATAGATGATACGTCTGCAGGATTTGAAAAAACAGATGTTTTCATTGAAAAATCTGTTCAGGCAGGATTTGATTTCTTAAGTCTTGAACCTTTGAAAAATATTATTGATTTCGGTAAATTCATCTGGCAGGAAAAAGTAAAATGTTAAGTCATGAAAACAATTGACAACATCCCGACCTCAAAAATTGAGCGAGCTTCTAAATTATTGCAAACCGGAGCAAAAGTTGGTGCTAATTACTTAAAATATTACGGCAACAAAATCATAAAAACGGAAGAAGAAGCCAAAGAACAGCTCAATTTAGACAACGCTTCCGATATTTATGACGGACTCAAACAGTTAAAAGGAAGCGCGCTTAAAGTAGCACAAATGCTTAGCATGGAAAAAAGTATTTTGCCTCAAGCGTATGTCGAAAAATTTTCGTTATCACAATTCTCCGTTCCGCCACTTTCTGCACCGTTGGTTACCAAAACGTTTAAAAATTATTTTGGCAAAAGTCCAAATGAAATTTACGACAGTTTCAATCCGGTTTCTGTCAATGCCGCAAGTATCGGGCAAGTGCATCAAGCAGAAAAAGACGGTAAAAAATTAGCGGTAAAAATCCAATATCCGGGTGTAGCTCAAAGTATTTCTTCCGATTTAGCATTAGTAAAACCCATTGCCATTAAGATGTTTAATATCAAAGGAAAAGATTCGGATCAATATTTTAAAGAAGTAGAAAACAAGTTGATTGAGGAAACCGATTATATTAATGAAGTACAACAAAGCATCGAAATAGCGGAAGCTTGCCAGCACTTACCTAATCTTTTATTTCCAAAATATTACAGCGAATTATCTTCGGAACGAATCATTACAATGGATTGGATGGAAGGTTTACATCTTTCGGAGTTTACCGCTGCTAATACCGATCAGGAGAAAGCAAATCAAATTGGACAAGCGCTTTGGGATTTTTATATGTACCAAATGCACGTTTTGAAAAAAGTACATGCCGATCCGCATCCGGGGAACTTTTTGGTCAATGCAAATGCAGAACTTATTATTCTTGATTTTGGTTGTATGAAAACAGTTCCTGAAGATTTTTATAAACCGTATTTTGAATTGGCACAAAAAGATAATATCAATAATCCGGAATTATTTGAACAAAAACTTTACGAATTAGAAATTCTAAAACCGGAAGATTCTAAAGAAGAGAAAGTCTTTTTCAAAAAGCTGTTCCATGAAATGTTGAGTTTGTTTACCCAACCGTTTCATCACGATACGTTTGACTTTTCAGATGAAGTTTTCTTTGGCAAAATAGCCGCTTTAGGCGAGAAATATTCTAAAGACACTGAAATCAGAAATATGAATAGCAACAGAGGTTCTAAACATTTTATTTATATCAACCGAACATTTTTTGGTTTATACAATTTAATGCACGACATCAAAGCTCAAAACATCAAGATTGCTAATTATCAGCATTATATCAAATAAAAAAAACGCCTTTTCAGGCGTTTTTTACTATATACACTTCTTAAATTTTGTCTTATGATAAAGCGGCTTTCACTTGGTCAGCTGCTTCTTGGAACTGCACTGCAGATAAAATCGGCATACCAGAATTATCGATTAATTCTTTAGCAATTTCAGCATTTGTTCCTTGTAAACGTACAATGATAGGCACTTTAATTTCGTCACCCATGTTAGTGTACGCATCTACAACACCTTGAGCAACACGATCACAACGAACGATACCTCCAAAAATGTTGATTAAGATAGCTTTTACGTTCGGATCTTTTAAGATAATACGGAAAGCTGTTTCTACACGTTTAGCATCAGCAGTACCTCCTACGTCTAAGAAGTTAGCCGGCTCAAAACCTGCATATTTAATTAAGTCCATAGTCGCCATTGCTAAACCGGCTCCATTAACCATACAACCTACTGTACCGTCAAGGTCAACATAGTTTAAGCCCACTTCTTTAGCTTCTACTTCAATTGGATTTTCTTCTCTAACATCGCGCATTTCAGCTAAGTCTTTATGACGATATAAAGCATTATCATCTAAAACGACTTTAGCATCTACTGCTAAGATTTTGCTATCTGAAGTTTTTAAAACCGGGTTGATTTCAAATAATGAAGCATCAGCACCTACATAAGCTTTGTATAATGCATCAACAAATTTGATCATCTCTTTGAAAGCTTCACCTTCACAACCTAAGTTGAAAGCAATTCTTCTTGCTTGGAAAGCTTGTAAACCTACAGCAGGATCAACTTCTTCTGTAAAGATTAAATGAGGTGTATGTTCGGCAACTTCTTCAATATCCATACCACCTTCGGTAGAATACATAATCATATTGCGACCTTTACCACGATTTAATAAAACTGACATGTAGAACTCTTTGGTTTCCGTTTCACCAGGATAGTAAACATCTTCTGCTACTAATACTTTATGAACTCTTTTTCCTTGAGGAGGAGTTTGTGGAGTAATTAAATCCATTCCGATGATTTGTCCGGCGATTTCTTTAACTTGGTCTAAATTTTTAGCCAATTTAACTCCACCGCCTTTACCGCGTCCACCTGCGTGAATTTGAGCTTTAATTACATGCCAACCAGTACCTGTTTCAGCAGTAAGCTGTTTCGCCATTTCAACTGCTTCTTCAGCATTGTTAGCTACATGACCACGCTGAACACGCACACCATAGCGCGACAATATTTCTTTACCTTGATATTCGTGTAAGTTCATAATTTTTGATTGTTATTCTTTATTTATTTGGAACAAAAATAAAAAACTAATTTTTAAATGGCTAACTTTTTTGTATATTATTTGGGAAATTGATATATACATTTCTTGTTATAATTCATTAATAAAATGCTTAAAATTTATAATTTAATAACTTTTTGTTATAATTTGTTAATTCATGTTATAATATTGATTTAACTAAAAATATTTCCTTTACTTTGCACAAAATTTAATTTTAAAAATGAAAACTCAGGATTTATTACAACTAGTAGAAGAATTTGGAAGTCCGTTGTATGTATATGATGCGGAAAAAATTGAACAGCAGTATCAAAGATTAACAAAAGCTTTTTCTAAGGTTGAGAATTTTAAGGTTCATTATGCTGTAAAAGCACTTTCTAATATTTCGATTTTAAAAGTCCTAAAACAATTAGGTTCAGGTCTTGACACAGTTTCTTACGAAGAAGTTCAATTGGGTTTACATGCCGGTTTTGAACCTCAGTCTATAATGTATACGCCAAATGGTGTTTCATTAGAAGAGATCGAACAAGTAGCCAAACTAGGCGTTCAAATTAATATTGACAACTTATCTATTTTAGAACAGTTTGGTACTTTGCATCCAAAAATTCCGGTTTGTGTTCGTATCAATCCGCACGTTATGGCTGGTGGAAATGCTAATATTTCGGTAGGGCATATTGATAGTAAATTTGGTATTTCTATTCACCAATTGCCTCACTTGTTGCGCATTGTTGAAAACACCAAAATGCACATTAACGGAATTCACATGCACACAGGATCTGACATTTTAGACATTGATGTTTTCTTGTATGCCGCTGAAATCTTATTTGAAACGGCTAAACATTTTAAAGATTTAGACTTTATTGATTTTGGTAGCGGATTTAAAGTTCCTTATAAAAAAGATGATATTGAAACTAATGTTGAGGAATTTGGTAAAAAACTAACCAAACGTTTCTTGGCATTCGAAAAAGAATATGGTCGCCCATTGACTTTAGCATTTGAACCAGGAAAGTTTTTGGTTAGTCAGGCCGGTTTCTTCTTAGCAAAAGTGAATGTAGTTAAACAAACAACATCAACTGTTTTTGCAGGAATTGACAGTGGTTTTAATCATTTGATCAGACCTATGCTATATGGTTCACAACATTTCATTGAGAACATCAGCAACCTTAAAGGGAAAGAACGCTTTTATTCGGTGGTAGGATATATTTGTGAAACCGATACTTTTGCTTCTAACCGAAAAATTGCTGAAATCAAAGAAGGTGATATTTTAAGTTTCCACAATGCCGGTGCGTATTGCTTCTCGATGTCATCAAACTATAATTCAAGAGTGAAACCTGCAGAAGTTTTATGGTTAAACGGCAAAGGTCATTTGATTCGTCAACGTGAAACTTTTGAAGATATTTTGAGAAATCAAGTGGAAGTTGAAGGATTATTATAAGTTTAGATTAAAATTGGTTATAAAAAGAGATTGTTCAAGAGGTCTTTATTAATCTAAATATTTATTGTATAGATAATATCGTTTATCTCATATTTATAACATTTAGATTAAATTATATTCTGAAATTGGAGATTTTATCTTTAAATATTAGAACAGTCTCTTTTTTTATTTTTTATCTACAATAAAATTTATAAAGCTACGTTCTTATAGTATACTTCAACATAAGAAATACTTCTGAAAAATTTATTGGATCAATAAATTATAGAATAACTTCTCCCCCATCATATACATCTATTGTGTAGTGAATTTAAAGTTGTAGCTATACTAATTTATATGACAAAAAAATTGACGTTTCCTTCTAAGTCTACTTTCTCTACAACATTAAAATATCGAGTTGATAAATATTTTGCTGAAACAGGCAAAAATAAACATGCTAATACTGCCATGTGGACAAAAGCAATTGTATTCCTTGTAGGCTTTTTTAGTTGTTACTTATTCATTATTTCAGGTTTTTTGCCCATTTCTGTAATGCTAGGTCTTGCTATACTATTAGGTATGTTTAGTGCATTTGTTGGTTTTAACATCTGCCATGATGCTATACACGGGTCATTTTCAAGCAACAAACACATTAATAAAACTTTAGGAATGTTATTTAATTTATTAGGGGCAAGTCCTTATATATGGAACATTTCCCATAATAGAGTACATCATACTTTCACTAATATCTCCGGGCATGATGAAGACCTTGTCATCGCACCCGGATTAATACGCATTGAAGAAGATGCGCCTAAAAGAAAGATACAACGTTATCAGCATTGGTATGCTTTCCCTTTGTATAGTCTGGCAAGTCTTTCATGGATTTTTCGCAAAGATTTTATAAAAATTTTTCAGCAAAAAATTGGACAGGTATCTGTGAAACATCCTATTAAAGAATATTTTAATCTATTTGCTTCAAAAGGACTCTATTATTTTTTATTTATAGTCTTACCTTTAAGTGTTTTACATATTACGTACTGGCAATTTATCATTGGGTTTATAGTAATGCATCTGGCACAGGGACTTACTATGGGCCTCGTTTTTCAATTGGCTCACGTTGTTGAAGAAACAGATTTTCCAGATGCAAATCCAACAGGAACAATGGAAGAAGCTTGGGCAGAACATCAAATGCGTACCACAGCTAATTTTTCTTCTGATTCTTGTATTGCTACATTTTTTCTTGGAGGGCTTAATCGTCAAATAGAACATCATTTGTTTCCTAAGATTTGTCATATTCATTATGCTGAATTAGGTAAAATAGTAAAACAAACAGCAAATGAATATGAAATTCCATATATTGAGAATATTAATTTTTTCTCTGCAATACAGTCACACTATAGGGTGCTTAAAAAATTTGCTACTGAGCTTAATTAAACCTCTAAAAGATCATCAATTTACTTGATTTAAAATATCTAATTTATTGATTTTCATTTTTTTATTTCAAAAAAAAACTTAAAAAAAGATATTACTAAATATATTATAACTACATTTGTAGAATGTTGGCTCTCTGCCAATGCTCACTCTGATTGGCAGATTTGTTCATCTTGTAAAAAAATTTGTTCTCACTTACTTCTCAGTTTAGGCGTTTCAGTTGCCTTTTTATTTAACTTAAACAATTTACATTATGAACATTTATGTAACAAATCTGAGTAAAAGTACTTCAGAAGAACAATTACGTACTGCATTTACAGCATATGGTGAAGTACAATCGGTAAAATTAATTATGGATCAATTTACCGGTAGATCTAGAGGCTTTGCCTTTATAGATATGAATGACAGTTCTGAAGCAAAAGAAGCTATTAAGGAGCTTAATAATTCAACCCTTGATGGTCAATTTATAATAGTAGATGAAGCTAGACCTAAATCTCGTGTAAACAACGAATCAAACAAGGGTGGTTACTCAAAATTCAACGACAAAAGATATTAACCACATTTTTTTTAACTAAGAATAACTAAAATTATTCTTAGTTTTTACCCAATAAATTTTGATGCTTATAAAGTGTTTATTTGTAAAATTTATTAGGTAAAAATGATATTAGAGTTTGCTACACTTCAGCATATCTGTTCTTACAGAAACTCGAAATACCTGATTATCAATACAACTCAAATATTAGTCAATATTTGAATTATAACTTATAAACAACAAAAGCCACTACGGCACACTTTATTATGACATTTGAAAATTTAAATATTATTGTTCCTATACTAAAAGCATTGGAACAACAAAATTATAGCACACCCACTCCCATACAGGAACAGGCTATTCCAATAATTCTTTCCGGTAAAGACCTAATAGGCTGTGCGCAAACAGGAACTGGTAAAACCGCTGCTTTTGCAATTCCTATTTTGCAACAACTGGCAAAGAAACCTGCAAAACAATCAAAAGCGATAAGATCACTGATCCTTACACCTACCCGAGAACTTGCAATACAGATAAATGATAATTTTACTTCTTACGGAAAACATCTTAAACTAAAACATACTGCAATATATGGTGGTGTATCATCTTTCCATCAAATAAAAGTATTACGAAATGGTATTGATATACTTATTGCTACTCCTGGCAGACTGTTAGACTTAATACAGCAAGGACATATTAATCTTTCTTCTCTTGAAATATTTGTACTTGATGAGGCTGATCGCATGCTTGACATGGGCTTCGTACATGATGTAAAAAAGATTATTACAATGTTACCCACTCAAAGACAAACGCTACTTTTTTCGGCTACTATACCTGAAGCTATACAAAAACTAGCCGATAACTTATTACAAAATCCTGAATATGTTAGTGTAGCTCCTATATCTTCAGCAGCAGAAACTGTAAACCAAAGTGTCTACTTTGTTGATAAAAAAGATAAAATAAAACTACTCTCTGATATACTTAACGATAAAGAAATTTCACGATCATTAGTCTTTACACGCACTAAACATAGTGCTGATAAACTTGTAAAACTTCTTGCTAAACAAGGCATATTTGCAGCAGCTATACATGGCAACAAATCGCAAAATGCAAGGCAAAAAGCATTACAAGGTTTTAAAGTAAACCAATTGCGTGTACTTGTGGCAACCGACATTGCGGCAAGAGGCATAGACATTGATGAACTGCCGCACGTTATTAACTATGATCTACCGGAAGTACCGGAAACTTATGTACACAGAATAGGTCGCACAGGTCGAGGAGGCAATACCGGAACCGCAGTATCTTTTTGTGGAAACGAAGAAAAAGGAGATCTGAGGAACATTGAAAAACTTATTGGTTTTAAACTGTCTGTTTCAACTATTGTATAAAACTTTATTGTATTCTAATAATTCTGAAATTCATATATACTGAATAAGCAGTGTAATTTTTTTTTAATGAAAAACTTTTCGGTGCAAACTCTTTGCACATATTTAAATGGAGAAACTGTTGGTAAAGCATCACTTATAGTCTCTTCACCTGAACGTCTTGAAATAGCTCTTCCTCATCAGATAACTTTTATCGGTCATAAAAAGTTTGAAAAGCTTTGGTTAAAATCTAAAGCTTTGGTGGCAATAGTGAATAAAAATATAACTATCGAACCTGGTAAAGAAAAAGCATTTATAAAAGTTGACAATGTAGAACTAGCCATGTGCCGCATATTGGAGCTTTTTGCTCCTGATCAGCCTGTGTTTGACAATGATATACATCCTTCAGCTATAATCCACCCTACTGCTAAAATAGGCAAAACAACTCGTGTAGGAGCAGGTGTTTATATAGGCGCTGGCTGTATATTGGGTGATGCAATAACTATTTATCCTAATGTTACCTTACTTGATGAATGTACAATAGGTGACAATACTATAATATGGCCGGGTACTGTAATCCGGGAACGTTGCAAAATAGGTAATAATTCAATAATTCACTCAAATGCGACTATTGGTGCTGATGGTTTTGGATTTATAAAATGTCCGGAAAAAGGATTAGTTAAAGTACCGCACATTGGCAATGTCATTATTGGCAATAATGTAGAAATAGGAGCGGCAACTTGTATAGACCGAGCTAAATTCAGTTCTACAATCATTGGTGATGGTTGTAAAATTGATAATCTGGTACAGATAGGTCACAATTGTATCGTAGGTAAATATTGTATTATAGCCGGTAACAGTGGTCTTGCAGGTTCTGTAACCCTTGGAAATGGTGTAATAATTGGCGGAGGTAGTAGCATTAAAGACCATGTTACTCTAGGTGATGGTGTTACTGTTGGCGGAGGATCCGGTGTTGTTTCTGATATTCCCGCCAGAAAAACAGTTCTAGGTTATCCTGCTATTGACGGAAAGCTTGCTTTAAAGCAATGGGCTATAATGAAAAATGAAGGGAATTAATTCCTGTTTATCTAAAAATCTGTAAAATTTAATCTTTAAAAATATGGGAGATTCCTTTTTTAAGAAAGAAAATAATAAGAAGAAAGCTTTAGTAAAGAAACTAAAAGCTCAAAAAAGACAAGAGAGAAAAACCAATAACAGCAAAGGTAAAGGCTTTGAAAGTATGATCATTTATGTAGACAAGAATGGTCATTTTACCGATACACCTCCTGAAATAAATAATGAACAGGATGTAATGAGCTGAACCCTCATAAATAAGCAATAAAAGGTTTGATTCTTGTAATCGATGAACCATTAAATATAGTTTCAAATAAAAAAATGTAAAAGCCTATATTTTTATACTTGAAAAGCATTCATGAAAAACAGTACGATATATATTCAAGGAATAAAATACATCTGACTTTTATCAAAATTTAAAGGCGCAGAAAAGCAAAGTATATAATCTAACATTAAAGACTATGGCAGATTTTAAAACAAAAATAACGTTTCTTACTATAAATACTGTTTTTAGTACAAAAGAGCTCTATCTTTTGGTTAACAATAAATTAAATAGTAATATACTTTTTAAAAAAGATAAAACGCTATGGCTCATGGGGGTAGAATACAAAGTAAAAAATGTACAATTCAACATTTTAGAAATGCCGGAAGATGGATTTAATTGTGAAGCTTTAATAGAAATAGTACCGATTTAAATAATAATTTTATAAATACTGTTAAAGCAAAAAGTCCCGAAATCTTCGGGACTTGATGTTTCTTTGATAAGAAATAAAATTACTGCTATTAACCGATACCAAAGTTAGAACCTTAAATGTTAATATTGGTACAGTTTTTCTGTATATTTTATTAAAATGTATTTTTTATCGTTGAAAAGTCGTTGAAGTAAAAATTACTTTTTTACTGCCGTGTCAGCACCAGATCTACTTTAGGTAAAAACATCGGAAATTGAATTGCTCAACATCAAGTTTTACTGTTTTACCATTAGATATTCACCATAAGGAACACGAGGAACGGTAGGTGAATTTTCATCAGGTAACATAACGCTATCATTATCAAAAAGTGTGGCTGTCATTTTTTCCGGTGTACCAAAACTTTGCGGCAAGTATCGCAAGACCAAAGAGAGGGACAAATAATTACGTTCCGGATCATGAAAATTTAACATAAATCTTTTTTCATTTGAATTACAATCATTACAAATAGGATACATATTGTAAGGTTGTATAAATCTTCCAGAAATATTATGTTCTCTACCTATAATAGTTGTATTACTTAAAAGAGAAAGTGTATTAACAATTTCAATTCCATTACTTGCAAAACGGTATTCCCCTATTAATAGATCTTCATAATATTTACCATTATAAATATGAGTTTTCTTTTGAAGAACAATAGTCAAAGTATCTGTTCCATGAGTATATTGCCAGGTTCCTATATATTTATCCATTTCATTGTCTAAATCTTTAAAGTATGCACCTTGAAAAACTTCATATCTAGGGGTCGTTAACGAAACTGTTTGTGCTTTGCAAGAAATTACAAATACAACACATATTAATAGTAAAAATATATTTTTCATGATCTTTTGTTTCTCATTTGAGAAAGGAACATTCCTAAAAAAACATTGATCCATTGCCATACATCTGTCAAAAGTTTTACTGTTTTATCATTAGATATTCGCCATAAGGAACACGAGGAACGGTAGGTGAATTTTCATCAGGTAACATAACGCTGTCGTTATCAATAAGTGTTGCCGTCATTTTTTCCGGTGTACCAAAACTTTGCGGCAAGTATCGCAAAACCAAAGAGAGGGACAAATAATTGCGTTCCGGATCATGAAAATATAATCTAATTCTTTTTTCGCTTGAACTACAATCATTACATTTTATGATTTCTTCATTTGAAATAAATTTTCTTCCATTTGTACTATGTTCTCCACCTACAATTGTAGAATCATTTAGTTTTGATAAAGTATTAACAATTTCTTGTCCACTACTAACAAAACGATATTCACCTATTAATAAATCCTCATAGTATTCTTCATCAAAAACGCGTATTTTCTTTTGAAGAACAATAGTTAAAGTATCTGTTCCATGGGTATATTGCCACGTTCCTTCAAATTTATCAAGTTCGTTAAAAGTATCTTTAAAATAAGCTCCACTTGACACATTATGATAATATGTATTTAATGGTACAGTTTGTGCTTTGCAAGAAATAAAGCTGAAAATTGTCAGTATTGTAATATATATATATTTTTTCATTTGAGAAAGTAACATTTCTAAAAAACATTGATCCATAGCCATACATCTGCCAAGAGTTTTACTGTTTTACCATTAGATATTCGCCATAAGGAACACGAGGAACGGTAGGCGAGTTCTCATCAGGTAACATAACGCTATCATTATCAATAAATGTTGCTGTCATTCTTTCCGGTGTACCAAAACTTTGTGGCAAGTATCGCAAAACCAAAGAGAGGGACAAATAATTGCGTTCCGGATCATGAAAATTTAACATAAATCTTTTTTCATTTGAATTACAATCATTACAGACTAAATATATATTATTTGCTATTTGACGTCTTCCTGATATTAGATGTTTTCTTCCTAGAATTGAAAAGTCACTAAATCTAGGTAGTGTATTAACTATTTCTTGATTGTTATTTACAAATCTATATTCACCGACTAATAAATCCTCATAATATTCCCCATCAAAAACATGTATATTCTTTTGAAGAACAATGGTTAGAGTATCTGTTCCATGGGTATATTGCCAGGTTCCTACATATTTATCCATTTCATTGTCTAAATCTTTAAAATATGCGCCTATATTAACATCTTCATAGTAAGTGTTTAACGCTACAGTTTGTGCTTTACAAGAAATGATTGTAAAAATTGTCAGTATTGTAAAAAATATTTTTTTTCTCATTTGAGAAAGGAACATTTCTAAAAAATATTGATCCATAGCCATACATCTGCCAAGAGTTTTACTGTTTTACCATTAGATATTCGCCATAAGGAACACGAGGAACGGTAAGCGAGTTCTCATCAGGTAACATAACGCTATCATTATCAATAAGTGTTGCTGTCATTTTTTCCGGTGTGCCAAAACTTTGCGGCAAGTATCGCAAAACCAAAGAGAGGGACAAATAATTACGTTCCGGATCCCAAAAACTTAATTTAAATCTTTTTTCATTTGAATTACAATCATTACAGATAGGATACATATTATTCGGAAGAATAAACCCTCCTTGAATATTACAATTCTCACCATTTATGTTTGCAGGATCATTTAATACAGGTAAAGTATTAACAACTTCAATTCCATTATTAACAAAACGATATTCACCTATTAGAAAATCAAAATAATATTCTCCATTATAAATATGAGTATTTTTTTGAAGAACAATAGTCAAAGTATCTGTTCCATGAGTATATTGCCAGGTTCCTGCATATTTATCCATTTCATTATTTATATCTTTAATATATGTTCCGTGTGGATATTCCCAATAACTTGCATCTAAAGACACTATTTGTTGCGCTTTACAAGAAATGATTGTAAAAATTGTCAGTATTGTAAAAAATATATTTTTCATAATGTTTCGTTTTTATTTACACGGTATTTCGTTTATCGTATTGTTATCGCTTCCAAGCTCCAGTTTTTTCCAATTTTCTTTTACAAAAGGCGTTCCAAAACCGGTTTGTTCCATTTCATATAACGAAACTCCTAAGTCCTGATCTTTGATAAATTGAAGCAAAGCTCTTTCATATTGCATAGGAGTTCCATTGATTCCATTAGCTTTATTTTGGTAATATCTTCCTAATTTTTCACCATAATCTTTCCATGTTGTTTTTGTTCCACTTCCAAGTCCGTTAAAATAAGGATGTATAGCACTCAACGTTGCCAATTTAGAGAAATTTTCAATTTTAATGGCATAAGTGTAATAGTAAACGCCTATTTTGACCACCATAACACATACAAAAAGATTATTTCCGGCTGGATTATATTCGGGTGTATTTAGAGCATAATGTGAAGCTATAGTATACAAGTTGTAAATATCATCATGTGAAAACATGGGCAAATGCCCTTCACTGGGATGTGTATGTATGGTACCGAACTGGTAGCCTCTTGTCGGAAAGTTTACATGTCTTCCGTTTGTTGATTCCGTATAGTTGGCAAAAGGACCATATTCAGGGTAATTTCCCTGATTGTAAAAGCCATAACCGACTTCTCCATTGGTAGACATACCGTCTGCCATGTTGATGATGGCTGTTCTTATGCGAACGTCGTTGTCGTCCATATAGGGATTGGTAGGATAAGAAGGTGCTTTGGTCAATTTATTAAGTTCATCACAAGGAGTAGTTCCTGAATTTTCCTCCAATACAGGTAAAGGTGTCGTTACTATTTCCTCCTCGTCAGGATCAGGATTGCTACCGCCTGTATTATTAGGAAAAGAAGTCGTACCGCTGTCTTCTTCATTACCGGAATCCCCTCCGCCACACCTCACCAGAGTACAAGAAGACCCCTGATAAACCCAGCCGTCACAATAGACCTGTCCCCCTGTATTATTTCCTTCGTTACAAGGAACACCATATTCGTAGGTATAAATGTCCTTACAAATGATGGTAGCAGAACACCTGTCGGCAGTTCCGTTCAATTCATAAAAAAGCGTGTTTAATGTCATGGCTTCCTCCGCCGTCATGTTTTTCACAACGTTCAAATCCTCTTGATAATCCACTAAATACACAACGGTGCTGTCATTTTTAGTTTGAATTACAAGGTTTTCTGTCTGTATTTCTTGCTCCGGTCTCACTACAGAAAAGGTATATGACGTTAGAGAATCGTTCTCTATCAAAAGGGCTTGGTCTGTATCAATATAAAAATCATATATGGAATCATATACCACTCTGTTGAGACCATTGGAACGATTAAGACCGGAAATCCGATTAATTCTTTCAGCCAAAGAAGTTCTTTTATGGATCTCGCTTTTAGTAAGAAGCGATATTTTAAAATCTTGCGTCTGCTGAGCGCTGTTTTGTTTTTGAATGTAGTCTTCTTCCATAGAACAGGAAACAGCTAGTACTGAGACTAAAAGTAGTGAGAATTTTTTGAATAGTTGTTGTTTCATTAAGTGATAAATTAAAACGTTCTACAATTCAAATATATTATATTTTCCTCTAAAAACATATTTTATCTATTAAAAATGTTAATTATCAAATTTTATCTATTGTAGGAAAAAATTTTAAAGCAAAAAGTCCCGAAGGATTCGGGACTCAATGTTTCTTTGATAAGAAATAAAATTACTGCTATTAACCGATATCAAAGTTAGGATGTCAAATGTTAATATCGGTACAGTTTTTCTGTATATTTTGTTAAAGTTTTATTATTTGTTTGTCAACACTTCTTCTAAAACTTCAGCTTCTGTTCCGTTAGGTAAGGTAATCTTCAATTTTTGTGCTAGTGTCGGTGCAATTTGTGTAATGTATTTCTTTTGATGACTTTCTCCTTTTGGCACTTTCCAACCATAGAAAAGCAAAGGAACATGCGTATCATAAGCATAAGGCGAACCATGAGAAGTTCCGGTTGAAGAATATTCAATATAAGCGGGTTTGAAAACAAAAACCAATTCTCCGTTTTGAACCGGATCATAGCCACGAGAAATACAGTTTAAGTAATAATCGGTTCCTCCATTACTCATGATCTCTTCTTCTGTATATACGCGTTTGATGAATTTCTGTTGGTACAAAAAGGTTTTGAAAGCTTCTTTTACTTTAGTCAATTCTAAGCCTTTTTGCTGAATTAATTCTTTATTGAAAAATAAATTGAAATTTGAATAGTTCAACAACAAATCAGCTCCAAAATGCTCTTCTGAAAAAGCATGTAATGAATTTTCAAAGTTTTTAGACAAAATATTATCTACATCATACTTGTTATCTTTCAAGTATGTTACGTTTTCAGCTCCGGCATGATCTGCCGTTAAAAATACTAAATATTGATTTTTACCTACGGTTTTATCCAAATAGTTTAAGAAATCGGCAATAGCCAAATCCAAACGCAAATAGGTGTCTTGCAATTCAATAGAACGTGGTCCCAAAGCATGCCCGATATAATCGGTTGACGAAAAACTCACGGTTAAAAAGTCAGTTATCGCATCTTGTCCTAATTGCTCTCCTTGAATGGCTTTCTTTGCAAAATCAACTATTAAATTATTCCCGAAAGGACTGGTTCTTAATACTCCTGCATCGTTGCTTTCGTACATTTCTTTCATATTGTATGGAAAAAATGCTTGTTTTTTAAACAATTTCCCTTCGTAAGGATTGTTATCATTTAAACTTTCGTTATACGTTTCTTTTGGTTTCAACAGATCCCAAGTTTGATTGGTATACTCCAAATAATGCTTTTCGTCATTAAATTGTTGAGCCCATTTTGGCATATTTTCGCCGTAATACGTACTAGTTACAAAATTTCCGGTTTTGCTGTACCAAAATGCCCAATCGGCAAAATGTCCGGCCGGAAGAATTGCTCCTCTGTCTTTTATACTGATTCCAATGACTTTTCCCTCAAATTTAGTAGCCAATTTCAATTCGTCAGTAATTGTCGTTGCTTGTAAATTGCGAGGCGACATTTCACCTTCGCTTTTTGTTCCGCCACCAAGAGTTGCTACTGAGGCATCGTCGGTACAGTACATTTCTTTTCCGGTTGCTTTGTTGAACCAATCGTTCCCTACAATTCCGTGAACAGAAGGTGTTGTTCCTGTGTAAACCGAAGCATGTCCTGGTGCCGTGTATGTGGGCATGTAATTGTAATGCGTGTTGTGAAAAGTGTAACCTTTGTTCATTAAACGCTTAAAACCATCGTTTGAAAAATCATCTGCAAAACGATACAGATATTCCATTTTCATTTGGTCAACTACAATTCCTACAACTAGTTTTGGCTTTTCTTGTGCTTGTGAAAATGTACTCGCTAAAGCCAAAAGTACAGCACTGATTTTAGTTTTCATTTTTTATTTTTTATTCTGTAATTTCTTCAATATCGTAGCAGAAAGAAAAATCTTTGTGATACACATACAATTGTGTTTTGTTATTCTTGTCTTTACGAACGAAGAAGGAAATTTTAACTGCAATTCCTTCCGGGTTTTTACATAAATACGAATTGATTTCGTCTGTCTCTGAAATTTCTTTCCCTAAATATTCTACAATTTTATAATACTGAATTTCTGTGGAATAAATCACAATTTTATTCTTATCATAATCTAGTGTGACGATAACTTCTGTTGGTTTGGGTGTCGACCACTTTTTCCACTTTCCGTAACGATCTTTCTCTAAAATAGAAATTGTTGATGTTTTAAAACGAAACGATTGTGCAGAAACAAAAACTCCGCTAAACAACAATAAAAGCACAAAATATTTAAAAAACTTCATAATTCTTAAAATTCAATTTTAGTAATTTCCTGTTGAGCTTGTTTAAATTCAGCCATCACATTTTTAACAATGGTTTCTACCGGAAGAATGTCGTGAATCACTCCTGCAATTTGTCCAACTTCCAATTCACCTTCTACTAAGTCACCCTCAAACATTCCTTTTTTAGCTCTCGCTCGGCCTAAAAGATTTTTTAAATCCTCAGGTGTAGGACATTGCTTATATAATTCCTGTAAATCGTTATAAAATTTATTTTTGATTAAACGAACAGGTGCCAACTCTTTTAACGTCAACATTGTATCGCCTTCGTTAGTATTCAAAATGGTTTGCTTATAATTATCATGCGCACTTGATTCGACAGAAGCAGCAAAGCGACTTCCCATTTGAACGCCATCAGCGCCTAAAGCCATAGCTGCTAACATCCCTCTTCCAGTTGCAATACCTCCGGCAGCAATTAATGGAATAGTTATTTGTTCTTTCACCATAGGAATTAATGTCAGCGTTGTGGTTTCATCTCTTCCGTTATGTCCTCCGGCTTCAAATCCTTCCGCTACAATAGCATCTACGCCGGCTTCCTGAGCTTTTAACGCAAATTTTGTACTACTTACCACATGTACTACGGTAATTCCGTTTTCCTTCAAAAAAGGTGTCCACGTTTTAGGATTTCCGGCCGAAGTAAAAACAATCTTCACGCTTTCTTCCTTTATGATCTGCATGATTTCCTCAATATTGGGATACAACATGGGAACATTCACTCCGAAAGGTTTATCTGTGGTTTTTTTGCATTTTTGGATGTGCTCTCGCAAAACATCGGGATACATGGAACCTGCGCCAATTAAACCTAAACCGCCGGCATTGCTCACAGCACTTGCTAATTTGTAACCACTATTCCAAATCATTCCACCTTGAATAATAGGATATTGTATATTGAAAAGTTGAGTTATTCTGTTCATTATTGTTTGATTAATTTTCCTCGCAATTTACCATTATTCGAAGAAAAATCATAAAAGTAAATTCCGGAAGACCAATCGTGTGTTGGTATTTGAATTACTCCACTATTAACATATTGCGTTAGAACTTTTTGTCCTAATTGATTGTAAATTTCTATCGTTCCTATAAAAGCATCTTCCGACTGAATCGTTAAAAAATCGGATACCGGATTAGGATAAAGACGAATCTTATTTTGTTCAAAAGAAGCGACATCCAAAGCATTGGTTAAAGCCAATTGAAAATCGGGCACGCCATATCCTTTATAAATATCGGGAGTAGTATATTGATCGGCCGATTCTTTGACAAATTGAATGACTTCTGCCGCAGTTAAATTGGGCAAAGCCGACCAAAAAGAAGCCACCATTCCCGCTAAAATAGGGCTTGAAAACGATGTTCCATTTGCTGTGGTAATTGTTCCTGTTGTAGAACTAATTGTTGCACTCGCTCCCTTGGCGCAAACATCGGGTTTTACTCTGCCATCAGCTGTATTTCCTATAGAACTAAAGGATACATAATTTTCGGTACTATTTACAGCTCCTACTGTTAAAATATTATCTGCATCAGCAGGAATACCTATATGAGGTTCAGATGCATTCCCTTCATTTCCGGCACTAATTACGCAAACAATCCCTTTTTGAAAAGCCATGGAAGCTCCTCTGGAAGCAAATCCTATTTGTCCGTTTCGCATAGCATAAGTATACGAATATGTATCATTATCATAGGTTCCGTAACCTAAAGAAGAATTGATCACATCAACCCCTAAACTATCGGCTCTTTCCGCAGCTTCTACCCAATACGATTCTTCGACAGGATTTTCGCTATTCACGTCTTCGGTAATAAACAAGTAATATGCGGCATCAGGAGCGGTTCCTACTAATTGTCCTTCTACATAGCCGCCCATGGTAGATAACACATTTGTTCCATGACTATTACGCGTATAGAAATTAGTATTGGCATCCGGAAAATTATATCCTCCTAAAATTAGGTTATTATCGTGTAATCTTTGAAAAGGTGCAGCCGTATCTACTCCAGGAAAACCAGCATCTAAAACCGCAATAATTTTACCTGAACCGGTGTAATCTTGTTGGTGCAAATATTGACCATTCAACATTTGAATTTGATTAGAAGAATTTCCATAATTAAAATTGGCTTCTATTTCAAATTTATCTTTTGCCTTTCCAACTTTACTTGATCCCGTAGGAATTGAACTTCCTCTATTTCCGGTTAAACTATTGAGTGAATGATCAGCATAATAAATATAATCCACAAAATCCAGTGAATTTAAAGCTTGAATATCAGCTTGTGTTCCTCTTACATGTACAGCATTCATCCATTTGGATTGAGCCATAACGGTAATTCCTGTTGCAGCAGCCACTTGATTGACATACGCTATGGAAACGGGAACATCTGTTTCATCAAGACCTATTCCTTGAGCTGTTCTTCTGTCTAATGCTCTTTGAGAAAGCATTTGAAGCGGATTGGCTAAATAATAAGCAGTATCCGGTTTATCGTTAAAATATACCCATGCATCTTCCTGAGCAAATACCGTTAGGGAAACGAAAAATAGTACACTACAAAGTAATTTTTTAAGCATTGTTCTTTTCCATTTATAGTTTTGGTAAAGGTAACTAAAATAGCTCAGAAATGATACCAACTTTTCTTTACGAAAACTTCAAATTATTTAATAGTCAAATAAATAAAAATACAATACGCTGAAAGTAATAAAATACCTTCTTTTAAACTTAAGCTATTTCGCTTAGGTAAAAACACTAAAGGCAAAAGCGCTACTGCAAAACCAAGCATCCAATAAATATCGTTATTGATGATTTGCGGATCGATGTGATCGATAGGTTTTATCATAGCTGTAATTCCTAAAACGCTAAGGATATTAAAAATATTGGAACCAATTATATTACCAATAGAAATATCATTTTCCTTTTTTAAAGCAGCAATAACAGAAGATGCTAACTCAGGAATGCTTGTTCCAACAGAAACCACTGTAATCGCTATAATACGCTTGCTTACCCCTACGCTTTCTGCTAAGTTAACCGCTCCTTTTACTAACAATTCAGAACCTGCCCAAAGCGCAAAACTTCCCACAATTAACAAGCCAAAAATCATTACATAACTGATATTATCTTCTTCGTTTATTTCTTCCGTTTCGGCTGTAATTTGCTTGTTCTTCTTTACCAGATAAAGAATAAAAGCAATTAAAATTACCATAAAAATAAAGCCTTCTATTCGACTCAAAATGCCATCAACAATCAGAAAAATATACAATAGGAAAGAAGCTAACATTTTCATTGGCCAATCCGTAGCATAAAAACTGGTTTCCACCTGAATGGCATTAATCAACAAAACAACTCCTAAAACCAAACCGATATTTCCAATGTTTGAACCTACCACATTTCCCACTGCAATATCCGGAAAACCATCTAAAGCCGCTTCGATACTCACAATCATTTCCGGTGCCGAAGTAGCAAAGGAAACTACGGTTAAACCTATAATAATTTTGGAAACATTAAACTTGAGTGATAAGCCAACTGCTGATTTTAAAAGCCAATTTCCTCCTAAAACCAACAAGGTTAATCCGATTGCGATATAAAGTAGATTCATGTTTTGTATTTATAATACGAAGATAATTATTTGTTGAAGCTTAATGTTTATAAAAACAAAAAAAGATTAAAAACCACAGTCCTTAATCTTTTCAAAATATTTTTTTAGTTGTTACGAAATAACACCACTTCCTAAAACTTCGTCTTCGTGATGCCAAGCCACAAATTGCCCTTCTGTTATAGCGGATTGCGGTTCTTCAAAAACAACATACATTCCGTTTTCAAACTGATATAAAGTAGCTTTTTGTAAAGGTTGTCTGTAACGAATTCTAGCTTTTACTTCCATTGTTTCTCCGGGTTGTAAAGCTAAATCTTCACGAATCCAATGCACTTCGCTTTGTTGAATAAACAGTGCTTTTTTAAACAAGCCAGGATGTTGATTGCCTTGACCGGTATAGATCACATTGGATTCCACATCAGTTTCAATTACATAGAGTCCTTCTTTTGTTCCGCCAACGTTCAATCCTTTGCGTTGTCCTTTAGTGAAATAATGAGCTCCTTGATGTTTTCCAACGACTTTTCCTGAATCTTGTGAATACGAACGATTTTGAGCTTCAAATTCTAATTCTTCTTCTAACGAATGGAATTCCGGTTTTTCAATTTCGTACATCGGAGCTTCAGCAGCTATTTCAACAATTATGCCTTCTTTCGGTTTTAATTTTTGTTGTAAGAACTCAGGTAAACGTACTTTTCCGATGAAGCACAAACCTTGCGAATCTTTCTTTTCGGCAGTAACCAAATCTAATCGGGCTGCAATTTCGCGTACTTCCGGTTTGGTCAATTCACCAATAGGAAACAATGCTTTTGACAACTGTTCTTGTGACAATTGGCATAAGAAATACGATTGATCTTTATTCCCGTCTTTACCCGCTAACAACTGATACACTTCTTGACCGTCTTTTTCAATAGTCCCTTTACGGCAATAATGTCCGGTGGCCACATAATCAGCTCCTAAAGACAAGGCGATTTTCATGAAAACATCGAATTTGATTTCGCGATTACACAACACATCCGGATTGGGCGTGCGTCCTTGCTCGTATTCGTGAAACATATAATCTACAATACGTTCTTTGTATTGCTCCGACAAATCAACCGTCTGAAAAGGTATTCCTAATTTTTCGGCAACCAATAATGCATCATTACTATCTTCCAACCATGGACATTCGTTAGAAATCGTTACGGAATCATCGTGCCAATTTTTCATAAACAAGCCAATAACTTCATAACCTTGTTCTTTTAGCAAATAAGCCGCAACACTCGAGTCCACACCTCCAGAAAGTCCAACTACAACTCGTTTCATTTATTTTTTATCATTTTTAGTTTCCATTTCACCCGGATTTTCCATTTTGAAAGTCTTACGCGTGTAATGAGTCACTTTTTCTTTTTTAACTAATTTTCCTTTTTCGTAGGTTTCCCAATACCCCACTTTACGTCCGTTATTATACGTTCCCTTAAACTCTATATGTCCATTCCCATCATAATAAGTGACAGCTCCGTGAAGTTCTCCTTTTTTATAATTTAAATCCTCTAGCAACTTTTCATTTTTACCATATTTTTTATAATTTCCCTCCAACAATCCATTTTTGTAATGCGAAATCTCGGCAAGAGAACCGTCTTTATAAAACACTTTTCTTTCGCCTTCTAATTTTCCCGCTTTATAAAATTCGACCGTCATTAACTGAGGACTATCTAAATGATAGTATTTCCATTGCCCTTCCGGTAATTTATTCTTTAAAATACCTTCGCTTACTTTATTGCTCTTTTGATTGTAAAAAATCACATAACACGTTCCGTCTCCTTTAGAGAAATCGCGAGTTGCTATAACCGTTCCCGCTTTGGTATCGTCAAAATATTTAAAAACGCCCACTTCTTTTCCGTGCTCAAAAGTTCCTTCATAGCGAGGACGCTTTGACTCTTCATGAGTTCCTTTCCACAAACCGTGGCGCTTGCCGTTAGTATCTACCTGATTGATTTTCTCTTGAGCTGTTACTAGAAACGAACTTAAAATGAATAAAAGGATATATCGCATATTTTATTTTTCTTATAAATTATCAAATAGTTTGCCAAGTTCAATGGCTCTTGTATTGGCAGCTTCTACTCCATTTTCTATGCCATTAAAAAGGTTAAATTGAGTAAAAACTTTTAATGCGGCTTCAGTCGTTCCTCCTTTAGATGCCACTTTGTCAATCCATTGCTGATGCGAAATCTTACTTCTGTTTTGCAACTGAACAGCTCCTAAAAAGGTTTGGTTTACCAAAAACTCAGCTTCTGATTTTGAAAAACCTAATTTCAGTGCCGATTCCACCATTGCATTCATAAAATAAAACACATAAGCAGGACCACTTCCCGAAACGGCAGTTGCAGCATTCAGCATTTCTTCTTTTTCAACATAAATTGACTTTCCGGTGGTGTTTATTAAATTTTGAATAATGAACAATTCCTTTCGATCTAAATCAGTTGAGGCGCAAAATACGGTCATTCCCAACCCGATTTGCGTTGGAATATTAGGCATTGAACGCACTACTTTAGTATTAGCAAACGCTTGACTAATACTATTTATTGTAATTCCAGCCATAACAGAAAGCAATAAATGATCTTTATGAATGAACGGTTTTACGCTTTGTGCTAACGTATTAAAATCTTGAGGTTTTACAGCCAGAATAATAATATCGACATCAAAAACATTGGGGTTGGGTTGCGTGAAAAAATTAGCAGCATTAACCGGGAATTTTTCTTTTTCCACAATTTCGCTGCGATTCAACACCATAATATCGGACGAAGCTACAAAGCCTGAACCTACAAAACTATTTGCGTAGGTTTGTCCCATGTTTCCAAAGCCAATGATTAAAACTTTCATATTGCAAGATATAAAAAAAGCCCTGTTATTGAAACAGGGCTTAGATTTATGAATTTACTTTTTATTCACTTTTTGCTGCGCCTCAGCCTGTTCCATCATTTCGCGCATTTTACGCTGGAATTTACCTTCTTTTTTAGGTTTCGTTTTGTTTGCCTGAATTTTAGCATGTATTTTTTCATCGTTTACGATATATTTTTTAATCACTAACATAATACCGATAGTAATTGAATTTGAAATGAAATAGTACAATGATAATCCTGAAGCATAATTATTGAAGAAAACCAACATCATTAAAGGCGAAATATACAACATGATTTTCATGATGTTCCCCATATCCGGCATACCTTCTTGTTGTGGTTGCGCCATTTGCTGATCTCCGGTAGTCATTTTCATATAAAAGAAAATAGCAACAGAAGCCAAAATCGGGAACAAACTCACGTGGTCACCATAGAACGGTATTCTAAACGGCAATTGGTAAATACTATCATACGAAGATAAGTCATCTGCCCACAAGAAACTTTTTTGACGTAAGTCAAACATGGACGGGAAGAATTGGAACAACGCATAAAATACTGGCATTTGTAACAACGCCGGAATACAACCTGCCATAGGATTTACGCCCGCAGTAGAGTACAATTTCATTGTCTCTTGTTGTTTTTTCATGGCATTATCTTTATACTTCTCGTTTATCTCGGCAATTTCAGGACGCAATACTTTCATTTTAGCTTGAGACAAATACGATTTATACGTCACTGGCGACATTACTAAGCGCACCAAAATGGTAAACACGATAATAGCGATTCCGTAAGGTAAAAAGCTACTTACTAAACCAAATGCCGGAATGAATGCATAACGATTAATGAAACCAAAGATCCCCCAACCTAACGGCATAATCTCATCTAAATTTTTGTCGTAACCGTTTAAAATTTCATATTTAGCCGGACCATAATACATGTTCATCGTATAGTTCAATCCGCCATTTTTCAATTCTAAAGGCATTTTTGCCAAAAACTTCTTAGTATATAACGTGTCAATATCTTCGTTATCTACTAAGTTATATGATTTTAACTCCGCTGTTTTAAAAGGTGTATCTGTCAACAAAACTGAAACGAAATGATGCTGTTTGAAAGCTACATAAGTAACGTCAGAAGCAGTCGCATCTGTTTCTTTCTTTTGTGCGTTTAAGTAATCATCTTTTCCGCCTTCGTATTCAAAAACAACTTCAGTATAACGATTTTCGTAAGAAATACTTTTTTCATTTCTATATGTTTTCATTTCCCATTCTAAATCTACTGGCTTAGAAGCGTCAATTACGCTTTCTAATCCTTGCGAACGAATAGCAAAGTCCAACATATATTCTGTAGGTTTCAACACATAACGATATTCTAAAAACTGATCAGGACCGGCTTTTAACTGCATTGTTAACACTTGATTCTCCCCTTCAGTCGTTAACTTAGGTTCAAAATACAAGTCTTGTGTATGTAATACGCGATTGTCTTTTGTACTTAACGTTAAATCGAATTGCGCATTATTATCTTTAATTAACTGAACTAATTGTTTTGAATCTTTTTCGAATCTTTCAAAACCTAAAACTGTTGCTTCTGCAATATAACCACCTTTATTAGCGATTTTTAAAGCTAAAACATCATTTTTGATTTCAGTAAAATCATTTTTAGCTGAAGGTAAAGTTGCCGAATACGCAAATGAGCCTAATTCTTGTTGAGCTTTTACCATGCTTACAGAATCAGTAGCAACCACTACTTCTTTATCTGCTTCTGCTTTAGCTGTTTCCTTCGCTTTTTCAGCTTGTTCTTGTTTCTCTTTTTCTTTAAGCTCTTCTGGTGTCGGTGTATTGGAATACATCATCCACATCAGAATCCCAGTAATTAAAACAAAACCGACAATCGATTTTACGTCTAACTTTTTTTCTTCCATTTAGTTACAGTATTCTGTTACTGTTTAAGTAACTTTTTATTTTGATTTGTGTTGCACCGCCGCCGCTACAAAATTTACGAATAACGGATGCGGGTTGGCAACAGTACTTTTATATTCCGGATGGTATTGAACCCCTATAAAAAACGGATGTGTTGGTACTTCTACGATTTCTACTAATCCTGTATCCGGATTTAAACCTGAAGCTACCAAACCTTTCGCTTCCATTTCTGCCAAGTAATCTCCATTAAATTCGTAACGATGACGGTGACGCTCCATAATTTCTGATTTCCCGTAAATTTTGTTGGCCAAAGTATCGTTTTTCAAACTGCATTTCCATGCTCCTAAACGCATGGTTCCCCCCATATTTTTAATATCTTTTTGTTCTTCCATTAAATTGATTACCGGATGCGCCGTACTTTCATTCATTTCTGTTGAATTAGCATCTTTGTAGCCCAAAACGTTGCGAGCAAACTCAATTACTGCCATTTGCATTCCTAAACAAATTCCTAAAAACGGAATATTGTTTTCACGAGCATAACGAACCGTTTCGATTTTACCTTCGATTCCACGATTTCCAAATCCTGGAGCAACAAGTATGCCATCCAAGCCTTTTAGTTGATTTTCTGCCGTATTGGCATCTAAATATTCCGAATGAATAGAAATCACATTCACTTTTGTCTCATTTGCAGCTCCGGCATGAATGAAAGCTTCTAAAATAGATTTATAGGAATCTTGCAATTCCACATACTTTCCAACCAAACCAATATTGATGGTATGTTTTGGATTTTTCAATTTGTGTAAAAACTCATTCCATTGTGTTAAATCCGGATTTTGTTTTTCCGGTAATCCTAATTTTTTCAGAGCAACCGTATCCAATCCTTCTTCAAGCATTAAATTAGGCACATCATATATTGTTGATGCATCAATTGACTGAATTACTGCTTCTTTTTTTACATTACAGAATAGAGCCAATTTTTGACGCAAATCGTCTGATAATTCATGTTCGGTTCTACACACTAAAATGTCAGCTTTGATTCCGCTCTCCATTAACGTTTTAACCGAGTGCTGTGTTGGTTTTGTTTTTAATTCTCCGGCAGCAGCCAAATACGGCACTAACGTTAAATGAATTACAATTCCGTTTTCATCACCTAACTCCCACAACAATTGACGAACTGACTCAATGTAAGGTAACGATTCAATATCTCCAACCGTACCACCTATTTCAGTAATCACGATATCATAATCACCTGATTTTCCTAACAACTGCATGCGTTGTTTGATTTCGTTAGTGATATGAGGAACGACCTGAACTGTTTTTCCTAAAAACTCGCCACGGCGTTCTTTTTCAATTACTGACAAGTATACTCTACCTGTTGTTACATTATTAGCTTGTGACGTCGGAACATTAAGAAAACGCTCGTAATGTCCTAAATCCAAATCTGTTTCTGCACCATCATCTGTCACATAACATTCACCGTGTTCATAAGGATTAAGTGTTCCCGGATCGACATTGATATACGGGTCAAATTTTTGAATAGTGGTTCTATAGCCTCTGGATTGCAATAGTTTAGCCAAAGAAGCCGCTATGATTCCTTTTCCTAATGAAGACGTAACGCCTCCTGTAACAAAAATATACTTTGTTTGATTCATTGTGTTGTTGAGTTGTTGTGTTGTCGTTTAAAAAACTGGGCAAAGATAATATTAATTCGGCAATATGCCAATTGGAGATTTTGCTTATTTGAAGAATTCTAAAATTAATTCCGTTTTTAACTCTTTTTACTAAAATTTGAGATAGTTTTTAGCTTAAAAAACGAATTATGTTTTAGGAAATTGTTTTCTGATATTTCGAACTAACTCTTCCAATCCATTTAATTTTAATTCGTAAACCAATGCTAATTGTTCACCTAGTTGTCCTTTGGGGAAACCTTTTTGCTTATACCAAACGATGTAATGTTCGGGTAGATCTATAAGAAAACGCCCTTCGTATTTTCCGAAAGGCATTTTTGTATGAGCTAATTTTATAAGTTTTTCTTGATTAGAGTCCAATGTAAATTACAATGCCGGTTTAATTGTGTAATCATCACTATAATACTGAATAAACACAGCATCGTTGGCCATAATACCTCCATGATCTTCATAGTCAAAACCGTTTTCTACTTGTTCTGATTTATACTTTTTAGCGGTTTCCTCAAAACTTTCTGATTGACAAATACGCAATAACGTATCAAAAGTAATATCAAAGCCGGCATTTACTTTGGAATTAGGCGTTACTCCTCCATACAGTTTTTTATACTTATTTTCATAAATCAAACCTTCCGGAGTAGTAATTTCTCTTTTACTGGATGGAAACAATAAATTCAGATCCACCAAATTTTGCATTGGTATTTCATCATAATCTAAAGTATCATACAATTCAAAAACAACCAACTGAATATCGTATTCTTTTTTAAACTTCACTAACGCATTGGTAACATTCAGAACTTGATTTGCCAATTCTGATTCTAAAATCACATAGTTCTTTTTGCTTCTCACCAAATTTGCTTTAATACTCTCTAAATCAATGGCTCCTTCTGCATTATAAGTAGCATATTTAACATCTTTATAATTTTGCTGTAAATATTCTTTAGTACTGTTTTTCTTCGGACTAACTACGGCTAAAATATTACCATCTTTAGCATACATATAATTAAAGATGGCTTTATACATTGTTTCTTGTAAAGGAACAGCATTGTACAAATTAGCCATTGGCTTGCTCTTTTCTTTTGATAAAGGCGAAATCACAGGAATATCTTTAGACGCTAAATATTCGGCTGCTTTTTCCACATTTGCATTATAAAAAGGTCCGATAACCGCTTTTACGTTTGAAAAATTATTAGCCGAAATTAATTTGACTATACTTGAAGAAGAACTCGTTTCTTCAGCATCTAAAATTTTGACATCAACTGGCAACCCTAGCACTTTTGCCGAATCGATTGCCATTAACGCCCCTGAATAAAAATCAAGTGTCAGATTCAATAACTTACTATCTTTTATATATTCCGGAACTGTTCTGGTTGCATCTGCTTCCACTTTAGCTACATTAAAAGGCAACATGATAACCAAGCCTTTTCGAGTATAAAGATCTAACGTTTTTGTTAAATCAATTTTTGCTTTGCTTTTTGAAACAAAAGTATTCGGTAATTTTAACTTCATCCCGGTTTTAACACCGTTTTCAGCTTCGGGATTCAGCGCTAATAAATCTTCTTGTGAAACACTCAATTTTCTGGAAATACTATACAAGGTTTCTTCGGGTTTTACCACATAAGAACGTTCCATAACACCAATACTTGAAGTGTATTCTTTACCGTTTAGATTATTCGTTTTTTCTTGAGCTACTTTTTTCAGTTGAAGTGTATCTCCAATCTTCAAATCTGCTTCATCTAATTGCGGATTCAATTCTTTTAATTCAGCAACTGATAAATTGTATTGTTTTGAAATCCCATAAAGTGTTTCCCCGGTTTTCACCACATGAGAAAAAGCTTCTGTTGTATTTTTTGTTGTAGTAATTTCGACAGTATCATTAGAATTATCCGGATGATAATCTTTAGAAACAATTATTTCTTGACCAATTTTCAAGCCATTCTCTGCTACCTCAGGATTCCACTCTTTTAAATCAGCTACAGAAACGCTATATTGCTTTGCTAAACTATAAAGTGTTTCTTTGGTTTTCACCACGTGAGTTGTTGCCGAAGTATTATCTACCGAAATTGAAGTTCCTGTTTTAACGTCCGATTTTGTGGCAGTTACAATTTTTGTCGAAGATTTTGACGGAATCAGTAAAATTGCATTTTCCTTAATTCCATCTTTAGCTTCAGGATTCAACTGATAGATATCATAAGGCGTTACTTTATATTTTCTAGCTATGCTATAAACTGTTTCACCTTTTGCGATGTTGTGTTTCACATAAGGCTCTTGTCTTGCAGCAAACATACTACAAGATAATAACATTAAAAATGCAATTTTACGTATTACCATGTTTAAATTTTTATTCCCATTCAATAGTTGCAGGCGGTTTTGAGCTGATATCATAAACAACTCTGTTCACACCTTTCACTTTATTAATAATTTCATTTGAAACTTTCATTAAGAACTCATACGGCAAGTGAACCCAATCAGCAGTCATTCCATCAGTAGATTCAACTGCACGTAAAGCTACTACTTTTTCATACGTACGTTCATCTCCCATTACACCTACACTATTTACCGGAAGTAAAATAGCACCTGCTTGCCACACCTTGTCGTATAAACCGTGTTCTTTTAATCCGTTGATGAAAATAGCATCAACTTCTTGCAATATACTAACTTTTTCCGGAGTAATATCTCCTAAAATTCGGATTGCTAATCCTGGTCCCGGGAACGGATGTCTTCCTAACAATTCGTCATCAATTCCTAATGTTTTACCCACGCGACGTACTTCGTCTTTAAACAACATTCGTAAAGGCTCTACCACTTGCAATTTCATAAAATCCGGCAATCCACCTACGTTGTGGTGCGATTTAATTGTTGCAGAAGGTCCTTTTACCGAAATAGACTCAATTACATCGGGATAAATAGTTCCTTGACCTAACCATTTTACATCGGTTAACAAGTGTGCTTCATCATCAAAAACTTCGATAAACACACGTCCGATAGCTTTACGTTTAGCCTCCGGATCTTCTAACCCGGCTAAAGCATCCAAAAAGCGTGCCGAAGCATCAACCCCTTTTACGTTTAGCCCCATATCTTTATATTGATGCAATACTGCGTCAAACTCATTTTTACGCAACAAACCGTTGTTTACGAAAATACAATACAAGTTTTTACCAATAGCTTTATTCAATAAAACCGCAGCAACTGTAGAATCTACACCTCCCGACAATCCTAAAACCACTTTGTCGTTACCGATTTTTTGTTTTAGTTCTTCTACAATTTCTTCTACAAACGCATTTGGTGTAAAACTTTGTTCTACTCCGGCGATTTTCACTAAGAAGTTTTCCAACATTTGTTTACCATCTGTTGAGTGGTATACTTCAGGGTGGAATTGGATTGCATAAGTTGTTTCACCTTCAATTTTGTAAGCTGCATTTTCAACGTCTTTAGTACTTGCTAAACGTACACCATTTGTCGGTAATTGCTTAATTGTATCTGAGTGGCTCATCCAAACTTGGCTACCCACATTCACATTTTCGAAGAAAACTTCATTTTCTTTAATGAAAGACAAATTCGCTCTACCATACTCACGAATATTTGATGGCGCTACTTCTCCTCCTGAAAAATGAGCTAAATATTGCGCTCCGTAACAAACTGCCAACAAAGGTTTTTTACCTCTAATTTCTGATAAATCAGGATGTGGTGCATCTTCTGCACGAACAGAAAACGGACTTCCAGACAGAATTACAGCCTTGAAAGACGATAAATCTTCCGGCGGATTATTATACGGATAGATTTCACAAAAAATATTCAGTTCTCTTACTCTGCGAGCAATTAACTGCGTGTATTGTGAACCAAAATCTAAAATTAAAACGTTGTGTTGCATTGTTGTTTGTTGTATTTATTTTATGTTCTCGACTCCGCTCGAACTGACATCTTAGTATTCAAATTTTCCGTATTCGGAAGTTATTGTTAATTTTTTCTCTGTCGAAGCTTCCACTCTCCCTACAATTTGTGCATCAATATTGAACGATTTTGAAATGGCAATAATATCATTTGCTAATTCAGCCGGAACGTACAATTCCATTCGATGACCACAATTGAACACTTGGTACATTTCTTTCCAATCGGTTTTTGATTGCTCTTGTATCAATTTGAATAACGGTGGAACCGGAAACAAATTATCTTTTATCACGTGAACGTTATCCACAAAGTGAAGCACTTTTGTTTGTGCACCACCACTACAATGAACCATTCCGTGAATATCATTTGCATTGTATTTTTCTAAAATCTTTTTGATAACCGGCGCGTAAGTTCTCGTTGGAGAAAGCACTAATTTTCCGGCGTCAATCGGACTATCTTCAACAGCATCTGTCAGTTTGGTTTGACCTGAATACACTAATTCGTTTGGTACAGAAGCATCAAAACTTTCCGGGTATTTTTCGGCTAAATATTTAGCAAAAACGTCATGACGAGCAGAGGTTAAGCCGTTACTTCCCATTCCTCCATTATATCCTTTTTCATAAGTTGCCTGACCGAATGAAGCTAAACCTACAATAACATCACCTGCTTGAATATTAGCATTATCAATAACATTTTCGCGTTTCATGCGAGCCGTTACTGTTGAATCTACAATAATGGTACGAACTAAATCGCCCACATCTGCAGTTTCCCCACCTGTTGAATGAATGGTAACGCCGTGTTCTTTTAGATCTGAAATTAATTCTTCCGTTCCGTTGATGATTGCAGAAATCACTTCGCCAGGAACTAGATTTTTGTTTCTTCCAATAGTGGACGACAACAAAATATTATCGGTTGCACCTACACAGAGTAAGTCATCGATATTCATAATTAAAGCGTCTTGCGCTATGCCTTTCCAAACGGATAAATCCCCGGTTTCTTTCCAATACATATAGGCTAAAGACGATTTAGTTCCGGCACCATCAGCGTGCATGATGATGCAATATTGATCATCATTTGTTAAATAATCCGGAATAATTTTACAGAAAGCTTTGGGGAACAACCCTTTATCAATGTTTTTAATTGCATTGTGGACATCTTCCTTTGAAGCGGAAACCCCTCTTAAATTGTAGCGTTTGCTATTTTCAGAGCTCATTAAATGTTGTGTTGTTAGTTGGAAATCACTTCTTTTTTATTGAAATAATTTCTCTTTTTAGTTGTGTTGCAAAGATAGTTTTAAAATTTAAAATTCAGAAATTAAAATTTTAGATTTTAACACGATAAATTCCATCAACTAGAGCACTTTCATTATTAGGGAATTGAACATTATCTGTTTTATACAGTATATAACATTCTTCTTCTTGGGCAATTGTACTTAAATGAACCTCAATTTCTCTGGTCTCAGATGTTTCTGTATTCTCTAAAGTTACATAAACAACTTCATCAGTTAATATTCCAGCCGGAAAAGTAACATGAATAAAATTTTTATCGACTACAAAATTAAATGATACTAATTCATCATCTGCATCTGTAATAACAATTTGATCACTTGTAAACATTTCATTTTCAAAAACGTTTTCTTCTGTAGTTTGGTCTACGAATTCCAAGAATAAAGAAGACGAATCCGGTGCATTAACATCCGAACAATTATCACTACAACCTATTAATGCGCTGCTCAATACTGTCACTAAAACTATTAGTCTGGCAAATTTCATATTACTTGCTTAAAATTTCTATTTCAACTCTTCTATTGGCTGCTGCCTGTTCTTCATTATCTTCAGGAATGGGATAAATAGGATAACGAACGCCATAACCTGTTACGGAAACCCTTTGCATGGGAATTCCTTTAAACATTAAGAAACGACGAACTTGTTTTGCTCTTTCTAATGATAAATTTCTCCTGTCATCATCTACACAACAAATGTGTCCTTGAACCTGAATGGTTAAGCTTGGATTATTTTGTAGAACAAACAACAAATCATACAAAGCCGGCTGAGATTCCGGGGTGATTTGAAATGTGTTCTGATAAAAATTAATATTTTTTAGAATTATTTTATCTCCTCTCTTGGCAGCTGCTACTTTTTCATGGAGTGGAGCATCATCTGAGACTTTCGCTATATTTATTGTGTCCGGTTCTACTTCGGGTTTAATGCCTAAAACTTGATTTTCTTTGTCAAGCTCTTCTTCTTTGAGATAGTAAATAGTTGCTCTTCGATTTTCGGCTTTAATTTCAGATTGCTTAAAATTTTCACCATAGCTAATCGTTTTAAAATCTTCTCTGATATTTATCTTTCCTATTATAGAGCGATATACAAAATCTACTCTTTTTTGGGATAATCCACTATTGTATTCATCGGTTCCTACTTCATCAGTATACCCTCTGATTGATAAAATTTTTGATTTACGATTTTGAATAATCCATTCTCTAAGTCTTATTTTTTCGGATGATGCTAACACAAATTTATCGGTTTCAAAATAGAATGAAATTGTATCTTGAGAGAAGACCGAAAGCGAAAAAAATAAAAATAACAAATAAAAAATGCGATTCATTCTATTTTTTTTACGAAGTAACGATTTTTTAAGGAAAACTTAAAATTTATCTTTTCTTTTTCTAAAATTAATATTTTTTATCCTAACGAGAAAAGGTGCTTTTTGGTATGAAAAAGCCTGCACTTTTTTCAATAATGCAGGCTAAAAAAACTAACTATAATATAAAATCTTATCTAATGAAAAGTAGTTCTCTGTATTTTACCAAAGTCCACATTTCATCATCTACTAATAATTCTAATTTATCAGCGTGGTAACGAATTAATTCAAAGAAAGGTTTTACCAAGAAACAATAAGCGCTTGCCATTTCTTCAGTAGATCCTAAAGCATTTGCTTTTTTACGTTCTTCTGTCATTTCGTCAACTTTAGAATTAATTGCTTCGATATGTTCAGAAATTTCTTTGATTAATGAAATTTGTTCTTTCGCTAAAGGTTCAAAATCTTTACCAAAGATTTCTTTTAATCCTTTTACGTTTTCAATTAATGTATTTTGATAACGAATAGCTGTTGGAATCACGTGGTTACGAGCAATATCTCCTAAAACTCTACCTTCAATTTGAATTTTTTTAATATACTCTTCTAATTCAATTTCGTAACGCGCTTCAACCTCAACATGATTCATAATCCCTAACTCTTCAAATAAAGCGATTGCTTTTTTAGAAACTTTAGCTTTTAAAGCTTCCGGAGTTGTTTTATGATTACTCAATCCACGTTTTGCTGCTTCTTGTTCCCAAGCTTCGCTATAGCCATCTCCTTCGAATAAGATATTACGAGATTGTTTAATGTACTCTCTTAATACATTAAAGATAGCTTCGTCTTTTTTAAGACCTTTTTTCTCAATTAAAGCATCTACTTCTTTTTTGAAATCCATCAATTGTTTAGCTACAATTGCGTTTAAAGTTGTCATTGGGTTAGCACAGTTTGCAATTGAACCCACAGCTCTAAATTCGAATTTATTTCCTGTGAAGGCGAATGGAGACGTTCTATTTCTGTCGGTATTATCTAAAAGTAGATCTGGAATTTTACCAACTACGTTTAATTTTAAATCTGTTTTTTCTTTTGGAGATAATTTTCCTTTAGAAACGCCTTCTAATTCTTCTAAAACAGCTGTTAATTGTTGACCAATGAATACTGAAATAATTGCCGGGGGTGCTTCATTAGCTCCTAAACGGTGGTCATTACTTGCTGATGCAATAGAAGCTCTTAATAATTCTTCATATTCATGAACTGCTTTAATAGTGTTGATGAAAAATGTTAAGAATTGTAAGTTACTCATTGGCGTTTTACTTGGACTTAATAAGTTAATTCCAGTATCAGTTGCCATTGACCAGTTGTTGTGTTTTCCTGAACCGTTTACTCCTTTGAATGGTTTTTCGTGTAATAACACTTTAAAATCATGACGCTCACCTACTTTTTGCATTACATCCATTAACAAAGAGTTGTGGTCTACTGCTAAGTTTGTTTCTTCAAAAATTGGTGCTAACTCAAATTGGTTAGGGGCAACCTCATTGTGACGTGTTTTTACCGGAATACCTAACAACATACATTCGTTTTCTAAATCTCTCATGTAGTTTAAAACACGAGTTGGGATAGAACCGAAGTAATGATCTTCTAATTGTTGTCCTTTAGCCGCTGAATGCCCTAACAATGTACGGCCTGTTAATGTTAAATCTGGACGTGAATTTGCTAAAGCTCTGTCTACTAAGAAATATTCTTGTTCCCAACCTAAAGTCGGGGTTACCTTTTTAACGTTTTTATCAAAATATTTTGCTACTGCTGTCGCAGCTGTATCTACAGCGTTTAAAGCTCTTAACAAAGGGGTTTTGTAATCTAATGCTTCTCCTGTATAAGAAACGAAAATCGTAGGAATACACAAAGTAGTTCCAAAAATGAAAGCTGGAGACGTAGGATCCCAAGCTGTATAACCACGAGCTTCAAAAGTATTACGGATACCACCATTAGGGAACGAAGAAGCATCTGGCTCTTGTTGTACCAATTGCCCTCCACCGAATTTTTCTACCGGATCTGAACCGTCAAATGAAGTTTCGAAGAAAGCATCATGTTTTTCAGCTGTAGCACCAGTTAAAGGCTGAAACCAGTGAGTATAATGTGTTACTCCTTTTGACAAAGCCCACTCTTTCATACCCATTGCCACGTGCTCTGCTGTGTTTCTATCGATTTTTGTTCCGTTTACGATAGCACTCTTTACTGCTTTATAAGCTTCAGGAGTTAAATATTGACGCATTGCTTTATCATTAAAAACATTGCTACCAAAGATTACTGATTTTTTGTCTAGATTTTCAACAGAAACCGGTTTTCTATTTGCAGTTTCTTTTAAAGTCTGAAAACGAAATGTCGACATAAAGTTGTGTTTTATTTAATTATACCTTTAAAAATTCATGGCAAATATACAAAATTTCATGTCATTATTAATTACACCCCCTATTTTTTAAGACATAATTAAAAACAGATACAAAAATACACATCCTACCACAACATTTATTAATCAATATAGTCTACAAATATTAAAATTATTAATTAATCGCTTCTTAATATCTAAACAACCATAATGAATGAAATTACTTATGTTAAAACAAAAACAATAAAATATTGTAGCTAATATTTTATATTTTAACAAAATATACATTTTTTCTGTACCTTAAATATTTTTTTATATTCTATTTTTGATACAATCAACCTCCTTTATTAAATATTATGAAGCAGATATTCAATTATTTAATGATTCTAAAAACTTTCCATCCTCCTTGAAGCTTACTCTTCTTAAATAGAAGAATTCAAAAATATATTTTCTTAATCAAAATTATAAACTATCATGAAAAACAATATTTATATACTTATTTTAATGCTACTATTTGGCCACAACCTTTTAGAAGCTCAAAGCAATTACTACTATTATTACAATGACCAAAAAATTTATGTTGATATAGACAGCGGATTTATCAGTTTAAATTCTAACTCAAACAACATTGAATTAAATAAGTATAATCTTTTTTTTACATCAAAAACAGACTTTGTAGAAAACAGCCTTAGAAGCTATGTACAGAATAAGGCTACTGATCAATCTCTAAAGAATTACTATACAGAGTTGTCCATTTCTGATAATATTAAAAACAACTTATCAGAATATATTAGCTTTATAAAAAAACTAAATAATCATCCATCTGTAATTAAGGCTTCTCCATGTTATAGAACTACTTCTGGAAAAAGGTTAGGGTTAACCAATCATTTTTATGTAAAAATTAATACAGGGGGTTCTACAGTCTTATATGATTATGCTCAAAAAAACGATTTAGAAGTCTTAGGACAAGATCCTTATATGAAAGATTGGTACATGATTAGTTGTACTAAAAACAACCGTAAAAATGCTTTAGAATATGCAAATCAGTTTAAAGAATCGGGATTATTTATTACTGCCGAACCTGAATTTGTTTATCATGATTTACAAGCTACTAATGATCCTTTATATGGCAACCAATGGGGACTATTAAATACAGGCCAATATGGTTCTGCTTATTCCGGAATAGACATTAATGCCGAGCAAGCTTGGACCATTACAAAAGGAAACAATGTAAAAGTAGCTATTTATGATCACGGTTTTGAGATGGATCATCCTGACTTAATCACAAATGTATACGGAACAGGATTTGATGCTACCACAGGAACTTCTCCCTCTCAAGTAAGAGGAAGTCACGGTACGGCTTGCGCAGGTATTATTGGTGCAATTCAGAATAATAATCTTGGAGTAAGTGGAGTTGCTCCTGAGTCTGATATTGTTTCTATAAGTATCAATCTTTTATTTTCAGATACTCCTGCTCAACTAGCTAGCGGTTTCAACTGGGCATGGCTAAACGGTGTTGAAGTTATCAGTAACTCATGGGGAGGCTATAGTCCTTCTACCATCATAACGGATGCCATTTATGATGCCATTAATTATGGAAGAGGCGGAAAAGGATGTGTTGTTGTCTTTGCAGCCGGAAATGAAAACAATACAAATATCAGATATCCGGGGAGTGCCGTTCCTGAGGTACTAGTTGTAGGAGCGATGAGTCCTTGTGGCGAAAGAAAAAGTTATAGCTCATGTGACGGAGAAGGTTGGGGAAGCTGCTATGGTACTCAGTTAGACATTGTAGCTCCCGGAGTTAAAATACCAACAACAGACAGACAAGGAAGCTATGGTTATTCTTCTAATGATTATTATGGAACATTTAACGGAACATCTTCTGCCTGTCCTCATGTTGCAGGAGTAGCCGCTTTAATTTTGTCTGTCAATCCGTGTCTTACTGCACAACAAGTAAGAGACATTATTGAACAAACCGCTCAAAAAGTCGGTGGATATTCATACACAACCACTAGTGGAAGACCCAACGGAACATGGAATAATGAAATGGGATATGGATTAATAGATTCCTATGCTTCCGTTCAAATGGCTCAAAATATGTATTCTGCCAATTTAGATCTTTATGTTAAAGATTCTTCAGACGATATAGGATCAGAGCCTAACACTATTACTCCATATATGTGGGCAAGTAATGATATTTGGGTCAGAAATTACAATGACGGAGGTTTGACACATCAAAATCCAGATTATTCTTCTGCCGGAAATCCAAATTATGTAAGAGTAAGAGTGATCAATAAAAGCTGTGTTGCTTCAACTGGTAATGAAGAACTGAAATTATACTGGGCCAAAGCATCAACAGGTCTTTCCTATCCTAACCCTTGGTTTGGCGGTATCAGTCATCCTATTACAGGCGCCAGTATGGGAAGTCCTGTAGGAACATTAACAATTCCTGTTATTCAACCAGGAGAGGAAGCTATTCTTACTTTTCCTTGGGTTGTTCCTAATCCGGCTGATTACGGAAACGATGGCGACCAATGGCATTTCTGTCTATTAACTCGAATTGAGAGTACAAATGATCCTATGACCTTTTATGAAACGACTAACCTAAATGCTAATGTTCGCAATAACAATAATATTGCATGGAAAAATGTTACTGTTGTAGATGTTATACCTAACAACGTTATCAATCCAGGTGGTGTCATAGCAATAACCAATCCTTTTAGACAAAGAAAGAAATTCTATTTGGAATTTAAAGTAGATGATTCCGAAATAGAGCAACCTATTTATCGAGAAGCAGAAGTAAGCTTAAAAATGGATGACTACCTTTATAGAATATGGATTGAAGGAGGGGGAAATGCTCAAGGACTAATCCGATCAAATGAAGAGAACAGATTAATCGTTGAAGACAATAATGCTATCCTGAACAATCTTTCTTTTGAACCCGAAGAAATCGTAACTTTAAAATTAGACTTCAACTTTTTATCTGAGCGATTGACCGAGAAAGAAACGTATGTATATCATGTCATTCAGAGAGATTTGGAAACGAGAGAAATAATAGGAGGAGAAACGTTCATTGTCAATAAATCAACCCGAGAATCTTTTGAAGCTGATGCAGGAGAAACCAGAGAAATTAATTCAGACGAAACAATAACTATCAGCGCCAAAGACATTAATGAGCCTGCTCTTTACAATTGGTATGATAGTAAAGGTAATTTAATCTATCAAGGTAAAGACCTTCAAATTGAAAAAGCTGTAGCTGACAAATATAAATTAGAAGTTATTTCAACTCTTGATGGCTTTAAAGATTATGCTGAAGTAGAAGTAAAACTAAAATCAGGAAGATTAGAAAGTATAGCTCCTAACCCTGCAAAAAACAAGGCAGATATAAGCTATAAACTTAATGGAGCAAATTCTGCTTATTTGATGATTGTAAGCGATTATGGAAGCTATGATGTGTCTAATAATTATATTTTAGAACCAAAATCTGAAAAAATCAATATTGATTTAAGCAATTATCCTAATGGTGTATATTCTGTTGCATTAATTATAAATGGAAAAATAGTTGATGCTACAACCCTAGTTAAACAGTAAGTTATAAAAAACTGTCTCGAAGATATTTTTCGAGACAGTTTCTTTTCTTAAATAATGATATTATGTTTTTTTAATTTACAAAACAGAACACTATTCTTTCATGGTGTAAAAAAGCAATACTAACACTGTTTTGTATCCAACTTGTCCATGACAAAAGATAAGCTATTTTATTTTTTATATAATGACGTGGGTAAAATTATAGATTAACAGACAAAGAAATCATTTTATTCTATTCCAAACCTTTACTTTTTTTATTAACCCGTTAGTTGCTTCCACACGAAGTTCGTTATGTGAAGGCAGTGAGATATTAGCTGTGAAATCAGATTTAATTTCAGGAACCCAAATTTTGCCTTCCCAATGTGGATTTTGATACTCAATTTCTCTAATGACAATATCACCAACATTAGCTCTGAATTTATCAGATTGTTGCCAAATAATTTTTCCAAAATACAGATGATTCTCTTTATAAACCTCTATTCGTCTGTCTTTATCTGGACTCTCCCATTTCCCCAAAATGGCATCACTTTTAGAAGGTGTAAAACCCAAAAGTAGTATGACGACTCCAATGATAACTAAACTCGATTTTAAAAAAGTAGAATTTTTCATAGCAAAAAACTTTACTAACAAATATACTATTTTTCATATAAAAAGCAAGGTTAAAATATTTTGCTTTCAAACTTTTCCCAACTCTTATTTTTACAAAAAGCTTTCATTTTTAACCTATTGGGTGAAATTAAATCAGCTAATTTTTAATATTGTTATAGTTCTGTCAAATAATACTGAATCAAAATTCAAAGAACTTATCACTTCTAAAACCTTAAAATAGTTTCTAACTATATTTGAATTCAATATTGGCTGTTCAACAACTTCAAAACACCGATTTTTAAAAACTTGATTAACATGTAATCTTTTTAATTTAACTCAAATAGTTTCTGTTTTACCCAACGGGTTAATTAAAATCCCTTTTTTAAAACCCGACCACTTCATGTTCTTAGCAACTTTATCTCAAAGATACTACATTGACTAAAGGATATAATAAAAAAGAAAATGAAACTATCACATTAGATTTTGAAAGGGCATAAAAAAAGCTCTGAAAATCAGAGCCTTTTTTTGTTATTCCTTCTTTTTATAGTTTAATTTTAGTTACTTTACTGTCATCTATATCATAGTACTTCAGTACAGCTTCGTAATCTGTAAAATCAACTGATTCTTTAGGGGTTGCCATTTTATTACTAAAATAACCAGGAATTACAACCACCCTAAAAATTTGATTTTGAGACCAACTTGAATCTAATGTATTCAAATCGAAATTAGCACCTAAGAATACATTTGCATCATAAGTAGTGAAATCAAAATTATAATCCAATTCTCCTCCACCATTCAAGTAATATGTTTGTGGTAAAAGTCTCCAAATATCATTTCCGTTTACCACATCATATAAGTGGTACATAAGAATCATGTCTGAAGTATAAGTTTGATGAGGAAAATTTAAAAGGACACTAAAATCATTTCCATAGTAAAAATCTACGTTTGTGTATTCCCAAACTTCACTAATAGTATCGCTATCATAACTATCGTCTTGCACATAATATTCTTCTTTTGTACAACTCTGTAAAACTGCCATTCCGGCTAACGCTAAAAATAGTATAACTTTTTTCATAACTTTATTTTTTATGTTTATATATTCTAATTAATACTTTTCAATAGTCGTGCCAAAAAATTAAATCCCCTTAGTTATATATGGCAATTCTATAACAATCAAGGAGCAGATTGTAATGCTTCAACTACTTTAAGTCGCTAAATTTACCAAAAAAATTAAATGTCATGAAAACAAAAAAAATAATCGGAACTATTTTAATATCGATTGGGCTATTTTTAGGATTCAAAGGATATTATATTATTAAAGAAAATAAATCAAAGGTTGAGATTTTAGATTTAGAAATGGATTTCTCTAATAAAGGAAAGATAGAAACCGGGTATTTCTATTTAGGCGGATCAGCACTTTTATTGGTTTTGGGTACTTTTATTGCTTCCAGAAAAGATTAGTGTTAGTTAGAAAGCAATTCCAGACTATTCATAAAATCTTTAATATCAAAGGGTTTTGCTATATACCCTACTTTATGTAGCTTTTGACTTTCTGCAACTCCGTCTACGTTAGCGGACATTAATAATATGGGAATGTTTTTAAATTTTTCAGAACCTTTAAAGGATTTAGCCAAATCAACTCCATTGCCATCAGGGAGCATTATATCTAAAACAAAAAAATCAGGAGCTGCGTTGTCCAACCCTTTAATCAGAGAACTAATACTATGAAAAGCATAGGCTTCATATCCTCTTCGTTTAAGTAACAATAATACTAATTGTGCTATTGCTAAGTTGTCTTCCAAGATATAGATTTTCATGCCCAACATACGCCTATCGGAATTTTAAAAACAAACTCAGAACCTTGATTCATAATACTATTCACTGAAAGTGTTCCTCCGTGTTTTTTAATTATCTTACTACATAAAAACAAGCCTATTCCTATTCCGCTAATATTCTTTTGAGTTGGTATTCGGTAGAACCTGTCAAAAATATTGTGAATATGCTGTTCTGAAATTCCTATTCCGGAATCAATTACCTTAACAATTACTTCGCTATTTTCTGTTTTTGCCTGAACAACTACTTTATCCGCATCCGGAGAATATTTTACAGCATTGGATATCAAATTATATAGTACTTGCTGAATTCTTCTTTTATCTGCTGAAATCAGCATTGATTGAGCGTTCTCAAATATGATATCGTGTGTATTTTGTGCATACGAAACTGTTTCTATGGTATCTTTCACTAATTCTGACAAACAAAATTCGCTTTTTTCTAATGTCATTTTCCCGGCGCCTATTTGCCCAATATCTAAAAGATCATTAACTAAGAAATTGAGTTTATCAATCTGTTCCAAAACTTTGTCTATGTATAAACGCAATTCTTCATCTTGATTTACTTCTTCCAACACTTGCATAAAACCTTTAATTGTTGTTAAAGGGCTTCTTAACTCATGTCCGACTACGGTAATGAATAAATCTTTTTTATTAGACAATGTCTTTACATTCTCCAACAGTCTTGAATTTTCTAATGCTATAGCTGCCTGACTTGCTATACTTTGCATCATTTTTATATGTTCCTGCGAAAATCGCCCGGGCATTGAGTGTCCAAACAACAAGCTTCCTAAATTTTCTCCACTCATCGAAATAACAGGTATTGACATGTAGCTTCTCACCGCTAAATGCCCTTTTGGCAACCCATTGTGAGGTGTATTCTTACCAAAGTCTTCATGCTGTGTTATATCATTTGCAATAAAAGCTTCTTTACTGTTAAATGTTTTTTTAAAAATATCGGTATTTCTTGGCATGCCTAGCTTCATAAAATCTTCCCGTTTAGCTCCCGATAAAGTAAAAAGTCTCATTGCTTCTCCGTCTTCTGTTAGCGAGTTATAGAAAAAAGCACCATAACTTGCTCCGCTAAACTTTGTTGTTACATCTGTTACAATCTGAAGAATGTTCTGAACATCCAGATTTTGAGACAAGCTTTCCCAAATATTATTAAGATATTGTAAATTTTCAACATGTTTTTGAAGCAGTTTTTCAGCAGTTACAAAAGAAGTAATATCTGAAAAACATTTACTAATTCCCAGTATTTCATTATTTCCTCCCAGAATGAGTTGGCTTGTAATTTTAAAAAAACGATTTTCTCCATTAACTGCAATTTCTTCTTCTGAGCACTTTAGTTCTTTTGTCTTTTGCAATTCAATGACTTCCTGTGTTATTTTTTCTTTTGTAAAAGAGGAAAAAGGAAGTTTAACTATTTTTGATCCGATAACATCATTCCTTTTCAATCCGAATAATTTTTCTGCTGCAAGATTCCAAACGACTATTTCTCCGGAAAGTGTATAACTAATTATTGTATCCGAAGCTTCATGAATAAAAGCGGTTGAGAACAAATTATTGAGACAACGCTTAGAATGAACAGCAAATCTAAAAAAGAAAACCAACTCCTGATTATCTGTTTGTTGGATCTGTAGATTTTCTTTAATGATAGATTCTTCATTCAGCAGAGAGACAACCTCATTTAAATCTGAACTAAAACGTAACTTTTCTTGGATTCTTTTTGCAAGCATAATGCTATTGCATATTAGCTCTACAGCATCAAAAATCGTTTTTTGGGAACCATAAACTTTTATAACATCTGTTTCAAATAATAAATTGCTCCAAGAAATATTTCCTTTTTTGTCTGTAATACAAACATAAAAAGGCAAGGAATCAAATAGCTCTAAATTATTCCTAATAGTATTTGATAACATGCTCGTTTATAATTGTTTTCTAATAGTTCTTTTTCTGTATAAAAATAGGGAAATAACAAGAATAATGCTGATATTTTTCAATAACACTTCACAACACATTATACTTTACCTTTTACCAATTTAGAAAAAAAAACACATATACCAAAAAAAATATTATTAATAGTACACATTTTAAATTTTAAAAGAGTTTGTATAAAAAAGCGAGATCCGCATTTAGCAGTCTCGCTCAAATTGAATATATAGATGTCAGGGATTTTAACTTTGCTCCGGTAATCCTCTTGTTAACCAACCACTTCTACTAGCTGTAGCTATAGCATAAGGTGTTATCCAGAATAATGTAAAAGCGTAAAAAACACTATACGGATAAGCCCAGAAAGATTCTGCTAAATCGTGTTTTTTTGCATAAAAGAAAGCTTGAACACTCGAGAATATTAAGATTCCTACTAAAGTTGAACTTAGAAAAAGTAAAGGATACGTCACGATAAAAGTAAACATGACTAATAACATAGGGTATGATAATAAAATTCGCAACCACTGATCCAATAACAGAATTCGTGTACCGGTTTTTGAACCTTCTCTAAAATTACCGAATGCAAAACTACTCATAGCTATATTTTCTCGAACATTACTACGTTCCCAACGGATAAACATTTTGTATAAATTTTTGTAGCGCTCCGGAATATTTGTTAAAACATGAGCATTTCTCTGGAATACAACATGATATCCTTGTTTTAAAATCATATTAGTCATGGCTCTGTCTTCTCCGATATCTGATGGTTGCCCCATGAATTTTTGATCTAACCATTCTGACAAACAGTTCATCACAGCTTCTTTTCGATAAGCAGATAATGCTCCCGGCGTACACAATACTGATCCCAACATACTTTGAGCCGAACGAACAAATTCAAAACTAAAAGCAAAGCTAACATTAAGCATTTTAGGTATCAAAGCTTTCTCGTTATTTAAAACTCTAACATTTCCGGCTACAGCACCACAATCTTTATTTACCACAAACGGACTGGTCATGTTACGCAATGTATCTTCTTTTACAATAGAATCACTATCTACCGTTACAAATACTTCACCTGTTGCTAATTGAAAACCACGATATAGAGCATGTCTTTTTCCTTTATTTTCAGGCTGCTGATAAATAGATAAACGATCTCCTAATTCTCTTTTGGCTTTTTGCATCCATTCCCATGTATCATCTTGGCTGCCATCATCAATAGCAATCAATTGTAGTTTTTCTGCCGGATAATTGCTGTTAGCAACACTTCTTAGTGTTTGCCAAACCTGTTTTCCCTCATTATAAGCAGGAACAATAACTGTACAAGTAGGCAACATATCATCCGAAACAGATTTAATAGGCTTATAACGTAAATACAAGATGAAAATATACGTCAATAAACAAAGTTTTAAAACCAGTAAAGATGTCGTACCCCATATAAAAACCTGCCCCCACGGGGTACTCAATCTTTCCAAATGAATTTTTTCAAAATGTGGTTGAAGTTGATAAACCAAAGCCACCGAACTAAGCAAAAGAGTAAAAGTGCCTATCAAAATGAAATAATTCCAATAGTTAAAAATTCCTTCTCTGCTTCTTATTTTTTCTACAATACTTTTAGATGAAGTTTTACCTGATGTAAAAAAAGAATCTAATATAACGGCTGTATTTTCTTTTGAATTATTTATGCTCATAACCTGTAATCTTAATTTCTACACTTCAGATAAAGCAAAGAATATACCGATGCCATTTTAAGGCAAAAACACCATTTTATTGTGTAATTTTTACACACTTGACCATTTAGAAGGTAACACTTTGTGTCGTGAAAATGGGTAAAAACAAACGTTTTAAAAACTGTTAAAGGAGTTATAATGACAAAAGTATTCTTCCCATTTTTTCATAAGTTTACTCTTTAAAATTAAAAAATTGCCTCATGATACCTTATTCCTTTTTAGATTTAGCACACGTTTGCGAAGGCAGTACGATAACCGAAACTTTTCAAAAATCTGTTGCAACGGCACAACTAGCCGATGCATTAGGTTATACCCGATATTGGTTTGCCGAACATCACAACATGAAAAGTGTAGCCAGTTCTGCGACCTCTGTTTTAATTGGGCATATTGCCGGAAATACAACAAGAATCCGTGTAGGTTCAGGCGGAATTATGCTTCCCAATCATTCGCCACTAGTTATCGCTGAACATTTCGGAACTTTAGCTTCGCTATTTCCAAACCGCATTGATTTAGGTTTAGGACGAGCTCCCGGAACCGATCAGCTGACAGCTCATGCTTTAAATCCGAACTTTTTTGAAAACGCACAACAGTTTCCCGCTAATGTAGCCAAGCTGCAACACTACTTTTCAACAGAAAACAAAACGGCTAAAGTTCGTGCTTTTCCCGGTGAAGGTGTTGACGTTCCGCTTTGGATTTTAGGTTCCAGTACCGATTCTGCTTATTTATCGTCATCTTTAGGGCTTCCGTATGCTTTTGCCAGTCATTTTGCACCGGCACAAATGGAAAGAGCTTTCGAAATTTATCATCAAAATTTCAGCGATGAAAAAAGTGGTTTAAAACCTAAAACTTTAGCTTGTGTTAATGTTATTATCGCCGATACTGTAGCGGAAGCCAATCGTTTAGCGACTTCATTTTACCGAATGTTTTTGGGAATTATCAGAAACGAACGTAATTTTATGCAACCGCCAGTTGAAACTATGGATGGTTTATGGAACGAAATGGAAGAAGCACACGTGAAACAAATGACAGCTTGCTCTTTTATTGGCACCAAAGAAACCGTAAAAGAAGAAATGGAAGCTTTTATAAAACATTTCGGAATTGATGAAGTTATGATTACTTCGCCGGTTTATGATCTTAAGGCTAAATTAAAAAGTATAGCTGATTTTGCAGAAATTATGCAATCATAATTATAAGAGCTAACTATTGAGCTCTTTTTCAAATTGAGCTTTTACATCATCGTAGCTGATGCGACTAGCGGTAGAAGTTGAGTTTAAAACCACACAATCAATAATTCTTCCGTCTACACGAATCTGAAAAAAAGTCCCGGAATTTACGGTCTTAGGAATTGAATCGATTATTTCGATTTCTTTAGTTTGGTTAATGTATTTCAAAAAGGATTGGGCTGTACTATTTTTAGAAGAATAACCCGGTAATAGTATCTTTTTCAACTCCGGATGTTTTTGTAGTATTGCTAAAATATCCTGAAATGTTGTTATTTCTATATCTGTGTCTAAAGCACTCGTTCCTTTTCTAAGAATTGTTTTTCCTAAATTTTGAACTCCTGTGTTTAGTTTTTGCATAATGGAAAAGCGTTCATCAACAGCATTTTTTTCAGAAGTAATCGGCACCGTAAGATTTACTTTTGCTATTTCTGCTAAAATTTTCCAGAAACGGTTTATTTTATTGGGGTAATAAAAAGGATAATCCCAACGTTTCGAATGAGGAGGAAAACTGCCCAATATCAGATAATACATAGGAAATACATCCCGATACCAATCAGGATGTATTTCTTTTATTTTTTCTTTGTTTCCAGTAGAGTCACTCATTACATATTACGTCTGTACTGACCGTCTACTTCAAATAACGCTGAAGTAATTTGACCTAATAAACAGAGTTTACTTATAATTCTATATTACCATATACCACAATTCATAGATTCTACAGGTTTTATCTTTTTAAAAAAAGAAAACTCACTGTATTTCTCTTTTAGTTTATCGTAAATATCTGTAGTGACTAAAAACTCTACTAAATTTGGCAAATCTTGTTCATTAACTTCAATCTCATTTAATGGATTATTACAAATGTGTATGTATTTAAAGTTATTATTTTCTTTAAAATGTATCGTTTTTAACTCACTATCTACACATATAAAAGTCTGCATTTTGTTTAAACTTTCAAAACTTACATCGCTAAAATTTATATGACTTACTATTAATTCTTTTAGTTCAGCAAAATTTTGTAATGTAATCGGGTTTATTAAAGTTAAATTTTCTAATCCAATCGTTTCAATTTTATTTTCATTGGGAAAAATCACATTACACGGTACTTTTTCATTAAATTGAGATAATGATACTTTTTTTAAATTTTTATTAAAACTTAAATCTAAATTATTCATGGAAACCCCAACTATTTCCAATTCTTCTAAGTTTTCACAATCCGCTATTCCATTTAGTTCTACAGCATTAACTCCATCGTAATTTCTAATAAGTATGCTTTTTAATTTTGCACACTTTGAAACTGAAATAGATTTTATACAACTTGAATTAATCTCTAAATAAAGTAATTTACTGTAATCAGATAGATTTAAATGTAAAATATTTTCAGTTTCAGAATATGGAACCAATTCAATTTTTAATGCCACAAGATTTTCAAAATATTTTAAATCTTCTAATGTTTCAAAACAATCATCTTTAAAATACAATTGGATTTCTTGGACATCTAATGCTTCAGAAATCTCAATTTTTCCATTTTTATTTGAATCCATATTGGAAGAACTCATTCTACTTTTTAAAACTCCATCAAAGTTTTCAAGTAATTCTTTTTCTAGTCTTTTGTCTGCAAAATCAATTGACTGACTAAAACAAAAATTAGAAATAATCAAAGAAATAAAAAATAAACGTCTCATAGTCTTTTACATATTACGTCTGTACTGACCGCCTACTTCAAATAACGCCGAAGTAATTTGACCTAAAGAACAAACTTTAGTGGCTTCCATCAATTTTTCAAAAATATTCTCATTTTGAATCGCTGCCGATTGAATTTGTTCTATTTGTCCTTTTACCTCAGCGGCTTTATTTTTTTGCAAATTGTTCAACGTTGTAATCTGGAATTGTTTTTCGTCTTCTGTGGCACGAATTACTTCCGCAGGAATCACGGTTGGCGATCCTTTAGAACTTAAAAATGTATTCACACCAATGAGCGGGAATTCTCCTGTATGTTTCAAGGTTTCATAGTACAACGATTCTTCTTGAATTTTAGAACGTTGATACATAGTTTCCATAGCTCCAAGAACTCCACCTCTTTCGGTAATTCTATCAAATTCTGCTAAAACAGCTTCTTCTACTAAATCTGTTAATTCTTCAATAATAAACGAACCTTGAATCGGATTTTCGTTTTTCGCTAACCCTAGTTCTTTGTTAATAATCAACTGAATTGCCATGGCACGACGAACCGATTCTTCCGTTGGTGTTGTAATTGCTTCATCGTAAGCATTGGTATGCAACGAATTACAGTTATCGTAAATTGCATACAACGCTTGTAATGTGGTACGAATATCGTTGAAATCAATCTCTTGCGCGTGTAACGAACGACCCGAAGTTTGAATGTGATATTTCAACATTTGTGCTCTTTCGTTGGCTCCGTATTTATTTTTCAACGCTTTCGCCCAAATTCTTCTGGCTACACGTCCGATTACAGCATATTCGGGATCGATACCATTGGAAAAGAAGAAGGATAAGTTAGGACCAAAGGCATTGATATCCATTCCTCTACTTAAATAATATTCCACATACGTAAATCCGTTAGCTAATGTAAACGCTAACTGCGTAATAGGATTGGCTCCGGCTTCTGCAATATGATAGCCCGAAATTGAAACCGAGTAGAAGTTACGAACATTCTTTTGGATAAAATATTCTTGGACGTCACCCATTAAACGCAATGCAAACTCCGTAGAGAAAATACATGTATTTTGCGCTTGATCTTCTTTTAATATATCGGCTTGAACCGTACCACGAACTTGTGATAGGGTTTTCTCTTTAATTTCATCATATACCTCAGCAGGTAAAACTTGGTCTCCGGTTAATCCTAGAAGCATTAATCCTAAACCATCATTACCTTCCGGCAATTCACCATTGTATTTTGGTCGGTCTAAACCTTTACTCTCGTATTGTTCTTTCAGTTTTGCTTCAACCAAATGCTCCAATTCATTTTCTTTAATGTATTTTTCACAATTTTGGTCGATAGCGGCATTCATAAAGAAACCTAACAACATAGGTGCTGGTCCGTTGATTGTCATAGAAACTGAAGTTGCCGGATGACTTAAATCGAAACCAGAATATAATTTTTTTGCATCATCTAAACAACAAATGGAAACTCCGGCATTACCGATTTTTCCGTAAATATCCGGACGTAAGTCAGGGTCATTACCGTATAAAGTAACAGAATCGAATGCTGTTGATAAACGTTTTGCCGGCATTCCTAATGAAACATAATGGAAACGTCTATTGGTACGTTCCGGTCCGCCTTCTCCGGCAAACATACGCGTTGGATCTTCTCCTTCACGTTTAAACGGATACAATCCTGAAGTAAACGGAAATTCTCCCGGTACGTTTTCTTGTAAACACCAACGTAAAATATCGCCCCAAGCCTGGTATTTTGGCAACGCAATTTTAGGAATTTGTGTATGTGATAACGATTCGCTATGCGTTTTAATTTCGATAACTTTATCTCTAACTTTAAAGCTATAAATCGGGTTTTTGTATTTGTTTACTTTCTCGTCCCATGTTGCAATGATTTCCCAATTATAGGGATCTAAATTCATTTTTACACGGTCGAATTCTGCTAATAATAGTTTGACAAACTGTTCGTCCGCGTTATTAGCATTCGTAATCTCGATTCCAGTCTTAGTAATTTCCGGTTGTTTTCCGGTTACCGATTCAATAGTTTTGAAAATCCCGTATAATTTTTGAGCAACTTCCGTTTGTGCCAAAGCACGTTCGTCATAACTTCTGTTATTTTCTGCAATTTCCGATAAATAACGTGTTCTATGCGGTGGAATTACAAATACTTTTTCGCTCATTTCTTTCGTAATAGCAAACGTCGAATGTAAATCAGCTCCCGTTTTTTCCACTACTTTATCCATAATGGCTTTGTACAACGAATTCATTCCCGGATCGTTAAATTGCGAAGCAATAGTTCCGAAAACCGGCATATCGTCCGGCGTTTTGTCCCAAAGATTATGATTGCGTTGGTATTGCTTTTTTACATCGCGAATAGCATCTAACGCGCCACGCTTGTCGAATTTATTTAACGCTACTAAATCAGCGAAATCTAACATATCGATTTTTTCCAATTGCGTTGCAGCACCAAATTCCGGTGTCATTACATATAACGAAACATCTGAATGATCTAAAATTTCAGTATCAGATTGACCAATACCTGAAGTTTCCAAAATAATCAAATCATATTTAGCAGCTTTCAAGACTTGGATAGCTTCAGCAACATATTTAGACAAAGCTAAATTAGATTGGCGTGTAGCCAAAGAACGCATATAAACTCTAGGATTATTGATAGCATTCATACGAATTCTATCGCCCAATAATGCGCCTCCTGTTTTACGTTTTGACGGATCTACAGAAATCAATCCGATCGTTTTTTCCGGAAAATCGATTAAGAAACGACGTACTAATTCGTCTACTAATGAAGACTTTCCGGCTCCACCTGTTCCTGTAATTCCCAATACCGGAATTGTAGTTTCTTTATTTTCTTGGTGAATCTTATCTAAGGTATCTTTTGCAATTTCCGGGAAATTTTCAGCCGCAGAAATCACACGAGCAATTGCTCTACTATTCTTTTCTGTCAAATGATTAATTTCTCCATTCAATTGATTTCCCACCGGAAAATCGGCTCTTTGCACTAAATCATTAATCATTCCTTGAAGTCCCATGGCGCGACCATCATCCGGAGAATAGATTTTTTCAATTCCGTAAGCGTGTAATTCTTCGATTTCCGTTGGAAGGATCACCCCGCCTCCACCGGCAAAAACTTTAATATGACTTGCTCCTTTTTCGTTGAGCAAATCAAACATATATTTTAAATACTCCGTATGTCCTCCTTGATAAGAAGTCATTGCAATAGCATTAGCATCTTCCTGAATGGCAGTATTTACTACTTCTTCCACACTTCTGTCGTGTCCTAAGTGAATTACTTCACACCCGGTAGATTGAATAATTCTACGCATGATATTAATGGCTGCATCATGTCCGTCAAACAAAGACGCTGCCGTAACAATTCTTACTTTATTTTTAGGTTGATAAGGTTGTACCTGTTCCATTTTTAGTTTTGTTATTTGGGTATGCAAGATAATCAATTATTACATTATTCGTAAAAATTTTATACCCTACTGCTTTTAAATTATGTTTTTTGCAAAACAATCCTAATTTCGGTCTTTAGAATAAAAAAACTCATTATCGGATTGCTGATTTTTTGCTTTATTTTCTGCTTCGGAAGCTCGCAATTCTACACGACGAATTTTACCACTAATGGTTTTAGGCAATTCGGTAACAAATTCTATAATTCTCGGCATTTTATAAGGTGCTAAAAACTTTCGGCTGAACATAAAAATATCAATCGCTAAATGTTCGGTTGGTTCGTGCTCGTGATGCAACACCACAAAAGCCTTCACTTCGTGACCTTTAATATGATGAGGCGAGCCCACTACTGCTGATTCGACAACTGCATGATGTTCCAACAAAACACTTTCGACTTCAAACGGTCCGATTCTATAATCAGAAGCTTTGATCACATCATCATCGCGACCAATAAACCAAATATACCCCTCGGCATCACGATAGGCTTTATCTCCGGTGTAGTACAATCCGCTATGAAATGCTTTGGCTTCCCTTTCCTTATCGAATAAATAGCCTTTGAAAATTCCGTTTGGTGTTTCTCCTCGTTCCATTCGTACACAAATGTTTCCTTCTTCATTATCCGGCAAAATGTTTCCTTCGTTATCCGCAATAACTACATCATATAAAAACGTTGGTTTCCCCATGGAACCAAACTTCACTTTTTGTCCCGGCAAATTAGCAACCATACATGTACTTTCGGTTTGTCCGAAACCATCACGAATTAAAACTCCGGTTGCTTCTTTCCATTCCTCAATAATTTCCGGATTTAACGGTTCACCCGCAGCCACACATTCACGCAATGAAAAATGGTATGATTTTACATCTTCTTGAATAAACAAACGCAAAACCGTTGGCGGCGCGCACAATGTCGTTATTTTGTGTTTTGCAATTAAATCAAGTGTCACAGCAGCTTCAAAACGGTTATTACTATGGTATGCAAAAATGGCGGCTCCTACATTCCACGGCGCAAAAAAGCTACTCCAAGCAAATTTAGCCCAACCCGGTTGCGAAATATTATAATGTATATCATTTTCAGTCAGACCAATCCAAGTGGTTGTGGTTAAATGCCCGACCGGATAGGAAAAATGTGTATGGCAAACAATTTTAGGCATTCCTGTGGTTCCTGAAGTAAAGAACATGAATAATGTATCATCGGCTTTTGTTGCCACAGCTTCTGCAGCTGTACTTTCTTTTTCAATATCTTCCAATGTGTACCAACCTTCTCTGGTTCCGTCGCAAATGATTTTTACCGGAATTTTGGTTCCGAAAACTTCTTCGGCTTCATCAGTTTTATGCGCGTTGTTCACATCAGAAATAATTACTTTGGGCAATGTTTTTTCAAAGCGATACGCTAAATCCTGAACCCCCATAATAGTCGCCGTAGGAATCATTTGCAAACCACCTTTGATCGTTGCTAAAGTCGCTGCCCAACTAATCGGTTGAAGCATCAATTGCGTTAAAACAATATCGCCTTGTTGTACTCCTTTATTTCTTAGAAAATTTAATAATTGGTTACAATTTTCACTCATTTGAGAATAGGAATAGGAAACTGTTTCTTCTCCGTCTGTCCAAAGCAGAGCTGTTTTTTGAGGTGTATTTTTCACATGAATTCCTTCAAAAATTTCTGAAACCCAATTGAAATATTCGGGTTTGTCGATTTTTATATTGGTCAACTGTTTAAAATCTTTATTGCTGATGATTTCTGTTATTTGTTTAAATGTGTTTTTCATTTTCTAGTTCAATTTGGTTTGTTTTTTATTTCCTCTTATAAAACTATTAAAAATTTATCTATATATTTTCCGAAAATGCATTTTAATAAATCAATATATAGCATTTTAGCAATTTTTAACATTTCATAGCTTTTTATACACTTTAACAGCTTGCTAAGAATCTCAGTTTATAGAATTTATTATTTTTGAATTATCAAAATTGAATTGATCTTGGCATGTTTTGTGTTATAGATTAACTATGTTTAACCATAATGGACCCCTCATGAAAAAAATTATTTTTGCTTTAGTTTTACTTCCTTTATTTTCAAATGCTCAGTTTAAAGATCTGATCAAAAAAGCAGAAGAAAAATTAAGTTCAACTACATCAAGCACTTCTTCCACTTCAGGAATTTCACTAAGCAATACCGATATTAGTGCGGCTTTAAAAGAAGCTTTAAACAAAGGAGTTTCGGAACAAGTAACTAAACTTACTGCTGTTGACGGATTCTTTAAAAATGAAGCTGTAAAAATTTTACTTCCCGATGAATTAAAAAAAGTAGATGCTACTTTGCGAAAAATGGGAATGAGTAGTTTAGCTGATGAAGGAATTAAATCACTAAACAGAGCTGCGGAAGAGGCAGTTAAAGAAGCGACACCTATTTTTACTAATGCCATCACTTCGATGTCAATTACCGATGCTAAAAACATTTTATTGGGCGAAGAAAATGCAGCTACCACTTATCTGGAGAATACGACTACTACTGATTTATATTCAAAATTTAATCCGGTAGTAAAAGAATCATTAGGAAAAGTTGGTGCTGACGCTATTTGGAGTAAAATAATAACCAAATATAATAGTTTACCAATGGTAACAAAAGTAAATCCTGATTTGAATGATTATGTTACTCAAAAGGCTTTATCGGGAGTTTTCACCATGATAGCTGTTGAAGAAAAAGATATTAGAAGTAATATCGATTCCAGAACTACTGAATTACTTCAAAAAGTTTTCAAACTACAAGATTAAATTTTTCAATATCCATTCAGGATGTAGTAAAACTTCTATAACATCATATTATGAATCCGGTAATATTTTTCCCGGATTCATAATATTATTCGGATCAAAAAGTTGCTTAATTCCTTTCATTAAATTTAAACTGGTATCATTGAAAATAATAGGCATAAAATCTTTTTGTACATAGCCGATACCATGTTCACCTGATAATGTTCCGTTTAAAGATTTAGTCAATTCGAAAATCTCAACGATTCCTTTTCTGACTTCCGTTTGCCATTGCTCATCCGTTAAATCTCCTTTGATGATGTTCACGTGTAAATTTCCATCGCCGGCATGTCCGTAACAAACTGATTGAAAGCCATATTTTTTCCCGGCTTCTTTGATTCCTTTTAACAGTGTTGGCAATTCATAACGTGGCACAACCGTATCTTCTTCTTTATAAACGGAATTCGCTTTTACTGCTTCGGCAACACCACGACGCATTCTCCACAAAGCATTTTTCTGATCTTCAGTATCGGCAAAAAGAACCTCATCTACTTCAAATTGTTCTACAACGCTTAAAATCTTTTCAGCTTCCTGCATTAAAACATCCGGATAATTTCCGTCTACTTCAATGAGTAAATGCGCCTGATGTTCGGGTTTTACCGTTACGTTTATATTATCGATATATTTCACTGACCAATCTATAGCATCACGTTCCATGAACTCTAATGTACTAGGAACAATGCCTGCTCTAAAAATAGCTGAAACCGCTTCACAAGCTTGTTCGGATTTGAAGAACGGAACCAACATCAAAACATTGTATTGGTTTTGCGGTAATAATTTCAACACAATTTTGGTTACAATTCCTAAAGTTCCTTCACTTCCGACCATCAATTGCGTTAAGTTGTAACCCGTAGAATTTTTTAAAGTATTGGCACCTGTCCAAATGATTTCGCCATTGGGTAAAACCACTTCTAAATTCAAGACATAATCTTTGGTCACACCATATTTTACAGCACGAGCGCCACCAGAATTTTCGGCAATATTTCCACCAATAAAACAACTTCCCATACTGCTAGGGTCTACAGGATAAAACAATCCCTTTTCAGCAACAGTATCACGCAACACTTGAGTGATAACGGCAGGTTCAGTGATTACTTGAAGATTTCTTTCATCAATTTCCAAGATTGCGTTCAAACGTTCCAAAGAAAGTCCGATGCCTCCATGAATACTTAATGCACCACCGCTTAAGCCTGTTCTTCCTCCAATGGGAATTACAGGTATTTTATATTGATTGGCTAATTTTACAATGTTGGAAATTTCTTCTGTATTGCCCGGTTTCACTACTACATGAGGCGGAAAATTATAATCTTCCGTTTCATCGTGACCGTAATTTTTTCGGGTTTCTTCATCGGTAAAGATAAAATTTGCACCTACAATTTCGGTTAATTCATTGATATGCTGAGCCGTTATTTCCATATTAAAATTGGAGTAAAATAAAATACCATAATGCTAAGGTAACAAAAGAAAGTGGAATTCCGACGCCCACCATCATGTTACTTAATTTGGGTTTTAAACCATAACTGGACGCTAAAATTGCTCCGGTTATCATAGGTGCCATTGCGGCTTCTATAATAGAAACATCAATCGGCAGACCATCAGCTCCTAACACTAATTTGTACAATACAAAAAAGAATAAAGGAGTAATCATTAATTTAAAAAGCAGCCCAACTCCTAAAAAAGGCCAGTGTAAACTTCGACGTTCAAATTTTAACTGAAGTCCAACCGCTACTAAAGCTACTGGCGAAACAGTTGCTCCTACTCTTTGAAAAACACTTTGCAAAGCCGTTGGAAAATCGATTTCTGCGATATTGAGCATTAAACCCAGAAAGAAAGCTAAAAAAGGAGGGAATTTTAAAATTTTGGTCAAAAGTGTTCTGGCGCTTGGTGTCTCTTTTGAAAAACTCGTCGCTACAATAATCCCTAAGGTTGACATCACTACGAAAGAACCTGGTTGGTCTACAATAATAGCGGTTTCAATACCTTCTTTACCATATAAAGCTTCAATGACAGGAAAACCAACAAATGATGTGTTTCCCAAACCACCGACGACAATAAGGCAACCTATCAATTTTTTAGACCATCCTAGTAATTTCCCTAATCCATAGAAAAATACGAATGATAATCCAAAACCTAACCAAGCTATTCCTAACGGATATAATAAAGAAGCATTAATTTCTACTTTTGGTATATAATACAATGCCATTGCAGGAATGGAAACATAAATAACGAACTGATTGAGTGCTTGATGTGCATTTTTGGGAAATGCCGGGACTTTTTGAAAAAGAACACCTAAAAACAGGCATCCAAAAAGTAAAATAATATTATCCATTTTATTGTATTGGCGTTAGTATAACAAAGTTAAAGGAAACGATCAGTAAAGCATTCTAATTCTTTTATAAAATTAGAAAAATTCAATATTAGTGAGCATACTGTTAAAAACAGATGATTCATACAATTGTTTTATTTTTTGCTTTTCAGTAATTTTACACAAAAACGTACTAAAGTGGCAAAACACAGTAAAACTCCAACAGCACTTTATGAAAAAGACGGTGTGAACCAGCCTGATTCTGTCAGTCAATCCGTTGCACAAAATGTAAAGCAATTCAGAAGAAAGCAACCTTCTGCCAATGAATTAGTTGAAGGAATTTTGACAGGTGATAAAATTGCTTTAAGCCGTGCGATAACTTTAATTGAAAGTACCAATACGGAACATTTAGACAAAGCAAATGAAGTGATTCAAGGTTGTTTGCCACATGCTAATCAATCGGTTCGAATAGGAATTACGGGAGTTCCGGGCGTGGGAAAAAGTACATTTATTGAAGCTTTTGGGAAATATTTGACTTCTATTGGAAAGAAAGTAGCGGTTTTAGCGGTAGATCCAAGTTCTTCTATTAGTCACGGAAGTATTTTGGGCGATAAAACCCGAATGGAAGAATTGGTCAAAGACGAAAATGCGTATATCCGTCCGAGTGCTTCCGGAGATAGTTTAGGCGGTGTAGCCCGAAAAACAAGAGAAACGATTATTTTATGCGAAGCTTGTGGTTTTGATACCATTATTATTGAAACTGTTGGTGTGGGTCAAAGTGAAACTGCTGTTCACAGTATGGTTGATTTCTTTTTGCTGTTGAAAATTGCCGGAGCCGGTGATGAATTACAAGGTATTAAACGCGGTATTATGGAAATGGCTGATACCATTGTGATTAACAAAGCCGATGGTGATAATATTGCTAAAGCAAAGTTGGCTAAAACTGAATTCAACAGAGCATTGCATTTATTTCCGGCTAAAAACAGTGGTTGGATTCCTAAAGTAACGACTTGCAGTGCTTACGAAAAAACAGGAATCGATCAAGTTTGGCAAATCATAGCGGAATATTTTGAACTAACGAAAGAAAATCAATATTTTGAACACAAAAGACAAGAGCAAAATCAATACTGGATGCTGGAAACGATAAATGAACAATTAAAAAATCGTTTTTATAACAATCCAGAAATCAAAGCCTTATTAGATCAAAATAAAAAAGCGGTGCAAAACAATGAAATATCACCTTTTGCAGCCGCTCAAATTCTTTTAGAGAAATATTTTAAAAAGTAACTCTCGTTGCCAGTCGAGCGGCTCCGGCTGAATTAGGATGTATTTCATCTCTCCAATACTCAGAAGAATTTAATAGTCCTCTATAATCAATAATTCGAGTTACGAAACGGTATCCCAATGCCGTAAATCGACTTTTTATACTCCATAAAAGAGAATAAAATTTATCCAAAAGACGGATAATAATAAAGTTTCTCAAAATTGGATCGGCAATTCCTAAAGTATCAAATACCGGTTTTATCCAAGGACCAATAGGCAAGGTTACTCCTAAAGAAGGTCGAACTCCTAATTTGTACATTGGATAATCGTATGTATGCATGTAAAAAATCAAATTGGGAGTCGAATGTGCATTAATAATACTTCCAAATCGTAAATAATTATCTCTAATAGTGTTAAAGATAGACGTTAAGTTTGTACTATTAAAAACTGCTGTTTCAAAAGCCGCTGTGTTTAAATAACTTTTATAAGCTACACATTTTCGATTTAATTCATCTCCAGCAGGCATACTTCTTAACTCGGCAAGCTTAGTTGAATCGGTGAAAAATGAATTATCAAATCGTGTTACACCGCTTTTAATAATTCTAATTAGGTTAGGAAAAACATCGTTTCCTCCACCGCTGAAATAAATCCGATCAATTCTATAGCTTGATAAGTATCGCTCAAAATCAGCTCTATCTCTATACATATCAGTGGTTGTTTCTCCGAATTTTGCAAAATGTAAACTATTAAGATTTAATCTACTGTTTCTTTTTGTAATTGTATCATATAAATCTAAAACATTAGGGATCGGATAGTCTAACCAAGAATCTCCTTCAAAAAAAACATTCAAAGTTCCGGCCTTACCTGCGTTTCTTCTAAATATAAAAGCATTGGTAAAAAAAGGTTGATGTATCGATTCATCATCACTTTCTGTAATTACTAAAGGCGATTTTACTCTTTGAACAAGAAGTTGATAGGTTTCATCATCAGGCTCTATTTGTCCTGAAATCCTTAAGCTATTAATTGCTTGAAAATTAAAAATTGAGGTAATGGTTGCATCACTTTGAGAATTGATAATTATACCATTTGTAAGCACATTATACCCTAATTCTTTTAACATTATCTGAATAGTCTGAACATCTTCAATACTATTCACTGCATTAAACCCTACACTATTTCTAATACTTAACGAATATAAACCGGAATCTGTTCTGACAGATTCATTATTGATTAATAAATTTTCCATGATTAACTTGTTTTTTTTAAATTTAAAACTCTCTCAGGAGTGACATAACCGTATCCTGCTCTAAAAATGTCTAATGGATTGTTCTTACTATTAAAAGACTCGCAAGACTCAAAAAGTTTTTTTCTAATTTCAAAAATTGAAAGTGATGGGTCTTCCTCTAACATTTTTACAATTATTGATGCTACGTAAGGGGCTGCCATACTACTGCCGCTTTTAGAACAAAGTCTGGATAATGCTCTGGCATCTCTAATTGATGAAGAACAAGAAGATTTAATTTTATATCCTGGAGCGAGTACTTCCGGCTTCATTCTTCCGTCTGCTGTAGGCCCTGAACTACTGAAAGGAAGAACTGGTCTTAAATCATCATCTTGATTATACGCTCCTACTACAATACTATATTTTGAGTTACAAATGGAGTTTGTTGTATGCGTGGTTTTAACAATATCCGGTAAAAAAATGGATTGTCCTTTATCATCTCGTTCTATATAACAATGATAGCGACCTTTTTTTATCTTACGTCCTTTTAATTTTACTTTCCAAAACTTTGAGCTTTGCTTTCCATTGATTAAAATATTGATGTGATTTTTAGCGGTATTAGGTTCGCTTTTTCGGTGTAAACAAATACCAACCTCATCATTATTACGAGCAATTATTTCGTCTTTAAAAGGAGTAGATTCTAATAAAATTGTTCCGTCATCATCCATTATTATAACAGATAACTCATCCTCGCCTTCATACCAAATTTCCATTTCATTTGGTGTAATATCTCTTTTTTTAAAAAACCAAGGAATATCAACAGTCTCTCCTTCTCTTATATCTCCAAATGTATGTGCCCTAGCCTGAAAATAATTCCCTGTACTTTGCACAATAGCTGTTCCTCTTCTGGAAGTCAAAATATTATCAATAGCAATTTCAACCGGTGTTTGCCCCGTATGAGCATCACCATGCCCTCCTAAGCTCATATTAATAACTACAGGTCTATCGCCTGCATTTTTCAAAATAAAATCGAGACCTTCTACGAGTTTTACGGAATCCCCTAAAGACAGATTAGACCCGTTTACAAGATTTAACCCCATATCAACAGCTATAATAGGAGAATCAGAGGCGAATCCTTTATTCGCTACTTTTCCATTACTACATGCAATACCTAGTACATGCGTTCCATGCGTTCCTGTTCCAAATAAATCTGTTTTACCGGGATGATACTGTGCTTTTTTAAATGGATACTCACTATGAATTGCTTGGTTTATAAGATTTGAATCAATAATTTTTCCATAGCCATAATTATTCCCATCAGAGTTTGTGTTTTGAATCCAAATTTTTTCGAATCGAGTCAATCCATTATCAATGAAATCTTCATGAGTAAAGTCGAATCCAAAATCTATTAAACCAAAGACTACATTTGATTTATTCTTTTTGGAATAATCTCTTTTGATATTGATTATTTCACCTTTTGTTTCACCAAAACTATTATCTGCAGGAATTACTCTGGGAGCTTTTAAACTAAGAACTTCATTACTGTAGTATAATTTTTCCAAATCTTTTCTCTTTACTCTACAACTGACAATATCACCAAACTGAGAAATGATTTTACAATTTTCAGGATAGTTTGATAGCCTTTTAAGTCGCATTAGAAGAGAAAGTTCTTCATCCGGATTTCCATACAAAATTACTTTTAGCCTAGGATCCATAGTTTATTTTTTTGCAGTGGTTTTCTTAGTTGAAGTATCCTTATCCGCAATACTACCTTCCTTTGATTCAAATTCTTTTTTCTCTAACTCAATTTTCTCTAAACTGTATCTAATAGAGAAAAAATTTGAGCTGTAGAGTGAAAAAATATTAACTAATGAAAAAAAGACATTCCCACTGAATTTTTTGTTATTAAAGACTTTTTTAAATTTATCTAAAATTCCTTTTTCAATGATTGTCTCTCTAAACTCTATGATAGTCTTCTTATCATATTCTGGCAATTCATTAAAATACTTGTGAGAAATTATAAATTCATAATCCCTTTCAGCATTTTCAATTGATTTTCTTTGTTGATTAATTGAATATTCTAAGATTTCATTTTCCAATTGAACTTCGTCAACATTTTTTGATCTTAAAAAATTTGGAGAAATATCTTCTTTTAGAGCTTCATGTGTGGCTCCTTTTATTAAATCATAAAATTCCTCTTTAGATGGACCTGTATTTTGTACTATAACAGTACTTTCCTCTTTTATTGGTGTACTTGTTGTACAATTTGAATTTGAATTATCATCAATGATGACAACAGATTCTCCAACCACAGGGTTAATCACTTCCAATTTTTTTGCTTCATTCTCAACAATGAGATAGGCGAAAATTGGATTGGGTGAAACCATACCTGATACTAAAGCTAAACTTTGTAGTTTTTGTTTATTGGCAACATTATATTTTTGAGCACTACTCTCTGCAAAAACATAACTGATTAACATATTCATTGCATTCATATCTAATAGGTTTGAGTATTAATAATTTATACTAATAAAAATGCCCATAAAATACCTATGGGCATTTTTAATTCTTATTTATTCATCATAGTCATCATCATAACAAGTGGTAACAAATTATTATTTCCACTAGTTGTATTACCATTTTGACTCATTAATAGAATCATTGGTAACATCATATTAGAACTATCTGATTTACCCGTAGAAGAATCACCCATAGTTGTCATCATAGGTAATAGTAATGATAATGTTTGATCTACTTGAATAGAATTTCCTGGTGTTACTTCTTCTATTGTTTTAATCCCTTTATCATCTGATACAATCTTTAAATTATCTGCTTTTAACTTAGGTTGATTAATTAAAGATCCCATCATGCTCATCATTTGCATGTTTTTTAAAACCGTTTTTTGGTTTTCATTTTTTCTGGCTTCAATTTTTACAAGTTCTGTATGCTTAGCATCCAAAGCTTTGATCGATTTGCTCGTTGCAATTGATGTTTTTTTCAATTCATTAACATCTCCGGAGATGGAATCTAATGCTTTTTTCAAATCGCTTTTAGTCGCATAATCTGCCGCTCTACCACTTAATGATTTACCGAAATTTGATTTTTGGGCAACACGTGGTCGAACGCTAGAACTTATTGGAGCCAATTTTCTTCTATTAAAAGGTCTTCTTTTTGCCTCATCAAAACTTTCGTCAAAACTTTCTAATAGATCTTCCCCGAAAAGGTCTTCATTTAATAAATCTTCGTTTAATAAATCTTCATCGATAAAATTTTCAAATTCGTACATAATTTTTCTTTTTAAATGTTACTATTAATTTTTATTAAAAAAGTGTCTGTTAAATTTTTGTACTGCTGGGTTTATATACTTATTAAATAAGATAAAATCCGGAACATACGCGCCTACTTTACCTGCTCCATGACATTCTGCACAATTAGGATCATGACCAAAACAGTGAATACAAGCTCCTATTGCTTTTGCTAAATCATCATTCAAAGCCATATTATCCTCAAGTTGTTCTTTCAAATTTTCAACTATCTGAAAAAGTTTTTTATTTATTCTTTCCAGTTTTTTTATTCTGTCTTCTAATTCGACCTTAAAAGGATTATTTTCAACGTTCTCTTCAGATTCCGTATCTTTTTGCATCATGGGTTGTAATAATTCGTAGTATTTTGCAAATTCAGGATTTTGCTCTTTTAACATTTGTATATAAGCTTCCATCAGATTTTTTTTAAATTGTTGCTAAAACATCCTCAAGTCTGTTTATTCTTTCATTGCTATTTGCACCTATAAACTGACCATAATCATCAATGAAATAGTCCTCTTCCGGTAAAAAACCTTCATTGTAATACTCGTATAAAATATTCTCAGTCAAATAATTAATAGATTCTATTAACTCTGAAAAAGAATGACTTTCAATCGGTGCATTTGGACTTGCGACTCCTAAACTTTGCTGCGCTTGTCCAGCTTGAAACTGAGGGTTGTTAATAACTCCTCCTAATTGATTGTATAAATCTTGGATTCTTTTTACGCCTTGCTGTGTTTGCTGATTTAATTGTACAGGGTTATTTTGTACATATTGTTGGATTGCCGGTAAAGCGGCTTTCCCTGCATTCGTAAGGTAATTTCTGGTATCATTCCATGTTTGTCTCAATTGACTATTTGCTACTGAATTAGGTCTTGATTGCGGTCTTGGTGCCGGCCTGCGATTTACTGTTCTGTTTTGAGAAATTCTGGAATTTCCTAATGCATTACCTGCATTTCCTGCCAGATTCCCTACTAATCCTCCTACTGCTCCTCCTATTTGAGGCATTCCATAGATTGCTCCAACTGCAGTTCCAGCTATTGGAGCAATAGCAGATACTCCTTTTAACACTCCTGAACCTACACTTCTCGCGACATTTCCTAAATTAGACCAAAAACTTTCTGCTTCTGATTCAGACATTTGTTCAACATGTGATAATAAAACGTCTTCTAACTCATCCTCTCCCAAATGAGTATACTCAGGGCCTAAAACATAGCGTACTGCTTCAAAATAATCTGATTCTGAAAAAGATTCTCCCTGATAAATTTGACTATATAAACTCATAAAAATGTTTTTTCTATTGTACCTACTCTATACAGTTTTCGGCATTCCTGTTTAAAAGATTAATCGATCGACAGGACAAAATTGAAGTTTTTAAAAGTTTTAATTATCAGTACTTTACCTGATTTTCAATAGAAATAAACTACACAAAAAGGGTGTTTTTCCCCTAAAATTGTATATTTTAATAAGGTATTTTTGCTAAAAAATAATATATCATGAAACTATTGCATTCTACTCTCTTTATTGCTATTGCTTTAGCAATTTCTTTTACTTCATGCACTACAGAAAAAACAAATGAAGTTACAATGCCACATAATATCATTTCTGTTAAGAAAGGTATACTGATGAAAGAAACTTATGAAAAAGGAGTTCAATATATTATTGAGAGTAATCATGAAAAAGATTCTTATCAGGCAACAGAATTTGCATGGATAGATCTGGATTCTTTAAAGAATTATATCAATTTATTAGATAAAGTTTCCAAATTGAATCAAACGAAGGTTACTGGCATAAGAATTTATTTCTCCCAATATCCTTCCAATAAAACGTATGGTTACTCTAAAAGAGAACAAGAACAATTATTGCCAGGCAGGGAAACATTATTCTTTGCTCCTACTATTAAAACAAACAGCTCAAAGCTTTCTAAGTCTTATCCTTTACTTGAAAATGTTCCTTTTTCCATCCAACATAACGGAACTAACAAACTAGTCGGGAAATTAAAGGTCATTGATGAACTGACGTATCAGAAGAATAGAAAAATAAAACGATTTACCACTACAAATAATAATACCTCTTTAGAAGACAGTAATAATGAAACCAGTTTATTACTTAATGAACTGGCCATGTTTCCACCTCCTAAAAATGATTAAAGAAACGAAGAAACTGTTTTTAAGATTTTATTGATTTTAAATATATCTTTAATCTTTGAGACAGTTTCTTTATTTAAATGAAAAAGATATGCGAATACCGCTCTTCTCTACCGAAAATATTCGATTTTTTCTAATCTTGTTAGAATTTTTTGTGGCATTGTTTGGAACATTTTTTTTTCGTAAATATTCCAAAAGTCCGCTTAAGATTCTCTTGTTTATCTTATGGTATACTTTCCTTAACGACGTATTAGGGCTGATAATGCAATACACATTTAAAACAAGTAATAACTTTGTTATTTATAATTTCTATCAGATTGTTCGATTTTCTGCCTTATTATGGATATATAGTCAATACGTCAGAAATATAAATAACTATAAGATAGTCTCTTTTTTCAAGTATTTCTATATCTTTTCTTTTATCATAAATTTCTATTTTGAAGATTTTTGTAAAAGTTATTTTCTAAATACTTTCATCATTGGAGCATCACTCATAACTATCACCATTATTATTTATCTTTTTGAAATATTGCGATCAGATAAGATTTTATTTATTACGAAATCATTGCTTTTTTGGGTGAGCTTTGCGCACCTCATATACTTTGTTCCTAATGTTCCTTTCTATATTGTTAGAAAATATTATTCTAACTCTAACACCATTCCATTCATCTTTATAATAAATTATTTCTTACTTTTAAGTTATAATTGCATACTAATTTCTGGTTTTATATGGAGCAAAGCGGAATCGAAGGAGTAATTTTTGCCATTCTGGGGCTTGCAGGGTTATGCTTTGTCATTATTCTGCTCATTGTTATTTTTCAACAAAAGAAAAACACATTGTTAATAAAACAAGTTGAAGAGAAGAAGAACTTTGAACGTGAAATTGTAGAATCACAAATTGAAATTAAAGAACAAACTCTTCGAAACATTAGTTGGGAACTACACGACAACATTGGACAATTATTAACATTGGCTAAAATTCAACTTCAAAAAATAGAACATGCTGATACTCAAGAATTACATAACAACTTAACCAAAATTCTGAATGAAGTTCGTGCCCTTTCTAAAGTCACTAATCCGGATTACATAAGTCAAATCACTTTAGAAGACGCACTTAAGCTTGAAATAGAACGTTTTAACAGATTAAATTATATTGAATCAACTTTAGAGTTAAAAGGAAATTTTTCATCTGTAAACCCTAAAGCTGAAATTGTCATTTTCAGGATCTTACAGGAGTTTTTTTCAAATACTATAAAGCACTCAAAAGCAACAAAACTCAATGTAATCATGGAATATGACAATTTAAAAAATAAACTGATTATAGAAGCCAATGACAATGGAAAAGGATTTGATACATCAACTAACTTTGATATGGGCGTCGGATTACTAAACATGAAAAAAAGAGCCAGCCTTATTCAAGCTGATATTAAACTTAGCTCTAAAATTGACATCGGAACAAACCTTTTGATTGTTTATACACAAAACTAACTATTGTATTGAGATCATAAAATTTGATTATGGACAAAAGAACAGTTGCCATCATTGAAGACCACACTTTATTGTCAGAAGCTATTGCGGGAGTAGTGAATAGTTTTCCGGACTTTTATGTTGCTTTTTTATGTAAAAACGGAACAGAACTCATTGAAAAACTAAAATCTCACAAAGCTCCTGAAATCATCTTAATGGATGTTAACATGCCTATCATGAATGGTATAGAGACTACAAAATGGTTGACAGAAAACTATCCGAAAATTGATGTGATTGCCTTAACCGTTGAAGAAGACGAACATACTATTCTGAAAATGATAAAGGCCGGCGCTAAAGGTTATCTATTAAAAGATGTTGACAAAAAAACATTGGAACACGCTTTAAAGAAAACAGTTGAAACCGGCTTCTATCATAATAATTTAGTCAATAATGTCCTGCTTAATTCTATAAAAGGGAAATCTCCTAAAGAAGAATTATTAAAAGATACAGAAATTGAATTTTTAAAATTAATCTGTACTGAAATGACTTATAAGGAAATTGCAGATAAAATGAACTTAAGTCCAAAAACTATTGATGGCTACAGAGATAACCTATTTGTAAAATTAAGTGCAAAAAACAGAATAGGTCTTGTGATCTATGCCATTAAAAATAAAATCTTTAGCATCTAGCTTCTTTTATTCTTCGTAACGCTCCATTTCTCTATCGTAAAATTCGCCCGCAAGAGTAATTAAGTGTTCCATTTCGCTCTCTAATTCCTTTTCGTCTTCTCCTTCTACATCTTCTAAAATCTCCACTTCATCGTCTTTTAAATTGATAATAAATTGAGGAAAATCTAAGTGAATGATAAAAATATCTTCTGGAAAATCAGAATTATCAGCCAGTACAAATTTTGGTAAGTTCATTTTCTTTTAGTTATAAGTTATAAATATAGTTAATATAGTTAATTTGTTGCTTTGTTGATTCGGCAATTTGATAATTAAACAAAACAACTCTTCCCTTTTTACTCTTCCTTTTTTACTTCATTAACAATCAACTTTTTCGTTTCATTGTTAAATCGGATAAATAAAAATAAGGCTGCAGCTGTCAATCCTGCCAATAATCCAATCCAAATCCCAATTGCGCCTAAACTAGTGTAAACTCCTAAATAAATGGATATTGGAAAACCTATTACCCAATAGGCTACAAATGTAATGTACATAGGAACTTTTACATCTTGTAAGCCACGTAAAGCTCCCAAAACTACAACTTGTAATCCATCGGAAATTTGGAATATAGCAGCAACTAATAACAATTGTGCTGCAATAGTTACTACTTCTAAATTTTCAGTATAATTAGCGACATCTTTTAAATCGACAAAAATTGTTGGTAATTGTTCATGAAATAAAAAGAAAATTAAAGCAAAAGCAATTTCTAAAATGGTGGCCAATAGAAATATGGAAAATGCTACTAAACGAAGCTTATGAAAATCCCCTAATCCTTTTTGATTACCGACACGAATCATGGCTGCAACACTCAATCCCATAGCAAACATAAAGGTAAATGACGCTAAACTTAATGCCACTTGATTTGCTGCCTGACTACTTGTTCCTAAATTCCCCGAAAGCCAAATAGCACCAGTAAACAATCCGACTTCAAAAAACATTTGCATGGCAGAAGGCGAACCAATTTTGATGATTCTCATATTAACTTCTCGTTTAATTTCTTTCAAGGAAAATCCCTCAAAATATGGATGAAATTTTCGTTTGCTCTTCAATACATAATGCATAAATGCTAACATTACAATACGTGAAGCTATCGTTCCGATAGCAGCTCCCACAATTCCTAATTTTGGAAAAAACCAAACACCGTAAATGAATAAATAATTGAGTAAGACATTCGTTAAATTAGCTAAAATTGTCGCCCACATGGAATATTTAGTTTGACTCATTCCGTCTGCAAACTGTTTGTAAGCCTGAAACATAATAAGCGGAATAAGCGAAAAAGCAACAATATCTAAATACGGTTTTGCTAGCTCAACAACATGATCAGGTTGTTTCATGTAAGCAATTAAAGGTTTCGAAAAAAAGATAATGGTGAATAAAACCACACCCAAAATAGTACATAAGTATAACCCGTGGTGAAAAGCTTCACGACCTTTTGCAACATCCGATTTTCCGTCGGCTTCTGCGACTAAAGGTGTAATTGCAGTAGAAAAACCAATACCTAATGACATGGCAATGAACACAAAACTATTCCCAAGGGAAACTGCAGCCAACTCTGATGGTCCTAATTTCCCTACCATGATATTATCTACAATCCCGACAACCGTATGTCCTAACATTCCTAAAATAATAGGATAGGCTAATCTGAGATTGTATGAGAATTCTTTGGTATATTGGCTTAATGTCATGATGATTTCAAAAAATGTCCGCAAATATACACAATAAAACCCGACAGGAATTTCAATCTTGTCGGGTTTGAGAAATATTAACTTTTATTTATTCTTCCGAAGCCAGCTTGTTATAATAAAATTTAATGTTGTCTTTTATTTCTTGCTCTAATTCCGGTTCTTTAATGTCTGTGTATTTTTCCAACTCTTCTAAAATAGTTTTGGCTACTAGATAGCGACAGGTTTCTTTGTTATCTGCCGGAACAATATACCAAGGAGCATGCGCCTTTGACGTTTTATTGATGGCTTCTTCATAATATTTTTGGTATTCGTCCCATAACTCACGCTCTTTTAGATCTCCGGGTGAAAATTTCCAATTATGTTCTTCTTTTTCCAAACGTCGCAACAAACGTTGGCGCTGTTCTTCTTTGCTTAAGTGTAAAAAGAATTTTAGAACAATAACACCATTACTAGTGATGTGCTTTTCAAAATGATTGATACTTTCAAATCGGTCCTCCCAAAATTCAGGTGTAATATCATTTACTGTTTCTATTCCTGGTATATGTTCATTTAAAATATATTCAGGATGCACACGAGTAACCAAAACATTTTCGTAATGCGTTCGGTTAAAAACAGAAAATTTTCCTTTTTCGGGCAGCGCCAAATAATGCCGCCAAAGATAATCGTGTTCCAATTCGCTTGAATTAGGCGTTTTAAAACTATACACTACAACACCACGAGCATTGAATTCTTTAAAAACTTCACGAATCAAACTGTCTTTTCCGGCAGTATCCATTCCTTGCAAACAAACTAAAACGCCATATTTATTATGAGCATACATCTTATCTTGTAACTTACTCAACTTTTCTCTTACTTTTTGAAGTTCTTTTTCTTTCTTCTTTTCCGATGTCTTAACATCTATAAAAGTCGGAACTTTTGCTAATTGAACATACTTGGTTATTTTTAAAGTTTCTATAGGAATGTTTTTCATGACTAACTTTTTTCAGAAAATTAAGTTTAATTTCTATTTTTACGACAAATCTAAAAGTACAAAAAATTGGAAACAACATCAGTATTAAACAAGAATTTATTTCTGGTTAAAGAACACATCGGAATGTTCAAAGCATCAAATAACTTTGATATTTTTGATTTAGAAAATGGAAAAATGGTAATGACTTGTCGTGAACCTAATTTAGGATTCTTCACTAAATTATTCCGTTTTACCGATTATAAACGAATGACTCCTTTTGAAATTGAAATAAAAGACGAACAACAAAAGCCATTAATGATTGTAAAACGTGGCGTAACATGGTTTCGATCAGATGTAGAAGTTTTAGACGGAAACCAACGCCTTTTAGGTGTTTTTAAACAAAAATTCTTCTCATTTGGTGGAAAATTTGAAGTTTTTGATAAAAACGATCACCCTTTGTGTACATTAAAAGGAAAATGGACAGGTTGGGATTTTCAATTTTTAGACCGAAACAATACTGAAATTGCGCATGTTTCTAAAAAATGGGCTGGAATAGGAAAAGAATTTTTTACCAGTGCTGACAACTATGTAATTGAAATCGGGAATAGCGTTCCTGAAAATGATCCCGTTCGACACTTGATTATTGCTGCCGTTATGTGTATCGATATGGTATTTAAAGAATAGTTACAATAATAAAACAAATGAATCCTCAATTGAATTTCAGTTGAGGATTTTTTTATCTTTAAAAAATTTCACTTTGCTCCCAACCTTTTCTTCTTTTTTACACTCTATATAAAAAAGCGATACTTGTGATGGACGAAAAAATCATACAGGCCTGTAGAAAACAGCAACGCGATGCACAGCGGAAGTTATACGAGCTCATGGCTCCTAAACTTTACTATTTGTGTAAACGCTACTTAAAAAAGGAAGAAGAAATTGAAGAAGTTTTAGCCGATTCTTTTTATATCATTTTTACAAAATTAGAACAGTTAAAAGAAAACTTCGCCTTTGAAGCTTGGGCACGAAAAATTACGGTAAATCAATGTTTATTGCAATTGAAGAAAAACCTCAACTTCAATTTGTATTTAGAGGACGTGGCTTACAGCGATCAACCCTTAGTAGAAGAAGTCACCGATTTAGAGGAAGAAGATTTACTCAATTTGGTACACTATCTTCCGGAAGGCTGCAAAACTATATTCAGTTTATTTGTCATTGAAGGCTACAGTCACAAAGAAATCGCAGCCCAACTTCAAATTTCCGAAGGAACTTCAAAATCACAATTGAACGCTGCTAAAAGCAAATTAAAAGAATTGATAACAACCTACTATTATCAAAAAGCAAAGTAAAATGAAAACAGAAGATAAACTATATAACAAAATTAAATCGGCTGCTCAAAAAGGAGAAACACCCGACTTCCCTAACCTAGAAAGTGTATGGAACCGTGTAGAAGATAAATTGGAAGCTAATGTTTCCCAAAAAGAAACTTCCCGATGGAAAAAAGTAGCCATTGCAGCTTCTGTCGTTCTTGTGGGCACAATTGCCTATCATTTTTACCAACCTAATGAATCTTTACCAACAGAGGAACAAACTATTGTACTTCAAGATACTGTAAAAGTTAAAACAATAATAGAAGAAAGTGCCGTTGTGACCAATGAAAAAGCTGAGCCTATGCAACCTGTAAATCCAGCTATAAAAACGGAAGCACCTGCAATGATTCAAGAGCAAATCCAGTTGAAACCAAATGCTGTAGCCTTAGAAGAACATAAAAAAGCAGAAATTAATTCCGAAAAAATAGAAATTTCAACACCGGCTTTATATGATGACGAAGTAAAGCAACCTTCGGTTTCTTCTGAGAAAATTTCTGTAGCTACAAAAATGAGCTTAATGGAAACAACTTCTGCCAAAAAGAGAACTCAAACTACCGCCAATTATGATAAAATCGCCGAAGAAGAAAGTTTGCAATCCAAAAAATTAGCACCTTTAGTTTTGCTCGACGGACAGAAAATATCTGAAAAAGAATTATCAAAAATGAATGCTACAGAACTCGATTCTATTGTTCTACTGGCGGAACCACTTTATATTATTAACGGCGTGGAATATAGCGAACAGGAAGTTTTTGGTCCCAATCCTACAAGTCCATATTCTCCTTTAACCGAACAAGATATCACTTCCACTACGATTTATAAAGGAGACGATGCTACCAAATTATATGGAAAAAAAGGTGAAAAAGGCGTTATCATCATCACCACTAAAAACGGAAAACCTAAGAAATAGTTTTCAGTCGCAGTTATCCGTTTAACTCAAATTGAAAACTAAATAACATCAAGTTTAATTTAAAAACTATACGTCATGAAAAATGTAAAAATCTTTTCATCAGGGATTGCTATGCTTATACTTTTCTTAAGCTTTACTCCCTTAAAACATTCATTTACCATTAAAAATGAAGAAAAAACAATTACCGGAATCGTTTCAGACGAATTAGGTCCTATAGCCGGTGCTTCTGTTATCGTCAAAGGAACTAAAAAAGGAACCACAACCGATTTTGATGGAAAATATGCTATTAAAGCTAAGGAAGGTGACATCTTAGAATTCTCGTATGTTGGCATGCATGAAACAAGAAAAGTAGGCAAAGCCAATGTTATCAATGTCACGTTAAAAAGCCTTCTATTAGAATCGGTTGAAATGGTTGGTGCCACATCGATAAAGAGAAAAAAGGAAAGTTCCGAAATGACTGTAAAAGCTATATCGTCTCCGCAATATGATGCGGTAAAAGTATATGCCCAAGGAATTCAAATGCAACACAAGCCTATTTACGACAATGCCAATGCTGTTTCGTCTAACGACAATGAAGATTACGGAACTTTAGTTGAAAACGAATTTGAGAGTCCAAAACAATCGCCACTTTCTACTTTTTCGATTGATGTGGACAATGCTTCGTATACCAATATTCGTCGTTTCATCAACAACGGACAAAAAGTTCCGAAAGACGCCGTTCGTGTGGAAGAAATGGTCAACTTTTTCAAATACAACTATTCGCAACCTAAAAACAATCAGCCGTTTGCTATTCATACCGAATACAGTGATTGCCCTTGGAACGAAAATCACAAATTGTTAAAAATCGGTTTACAAGGAAAAGAAATTCCAACCGACGACTTACCGAATTCCAATTTTGTTTTCTTAATTGATGTTTCGGGTTCTATGAATTCAACGAACAAATTGCCTTTATTAAAAGAATCGATGAAAGTTTTGGTCAACCAATTGCGAAAAGACGACAAAGTTGCCATTGTGGTGTATGCCGGAGCGGCAGGTTTGGTTTTACCGCCAACATCGGGAAATAAAAAAGAAACAATCATTAATGCTTTGGACCAATTGCAAGCTGGCGGAAGTACGGCTGGCGGAGCCGGAATTGAATTGGCTTATAAAATTGCACAAGAAAACTTCATCAAAAACGGAAACAACCGAGTTATTTTGGCCACTGATGGCGATTTCAATGTGGGCGCTTCGTCTGATAATAACATGCAACGTTTAATTGAAGAAAAGCGAAAAAGCGGTGTGTTTTTAACCTGTTTAGGTTTCGGAATGGGCAATTACAAGGACAGCAAAATGGAAACTTTAGCCGATAAAGGAAACGGAAACTACGCGTATATCGATAACATTCAGGAAGCCAATCGTTTTTTAGGTAAAGAATTTAAAGGAAGTATGTTTGCCATTGCCAAAGACGTTAAAATTCAAATTGAATTCAATCCGAAACACGTGCAAAGCTATCGTTTAATTGGTTACGAAAACCGAAAATTGCGTCCGGAAGATTTTAAAAATGATGCTATTGACGCTGGCGAATTAGGAAGCGGTCACACCGTTACTGCTTTATATGAAATCATTCCTGTGGGCGTGAAAAGTAATTATTTGAAAGAAGTAGACGGATTGAAATATTCCAATGTTAGTCCGACTCAGAATTATTCTGACGAATTGGCTACAATTAAATTTCGCTACAAAAAACCAGATGGCGAAAAAAGTATCGAAATTGTGGAAACCATAAAAGATCAAACCATCGAATTGACCAAAGCTTCTGATGATTTTAAATTCAGTTCGGCAGTTGCTTGGTTTGGATTAAAATTACGTGATTCCAAATTAATCAGCAAAACAGCTGGCGACGACATTAAAACATTGGCTTCACAAGGAAAATCGAATGATACAGAAGGCTACAAAGCAGAATTTATACGATTGGTCAATGCTGTCAATTAAGATTTTAAACTATACTTGCGTAAAGTGTTCACATTTTACGCGGGTTTTATTACGCTAAAGATGAAAAAAATAATCGCTTTTTTGTTACTCTTAATTAGTTTTTCGATTAACGCTCAAGATAAAAATAACGAGCCTAAAAAGCCTATAAAAACAATTTACGTGATGGGAGGAATTGCTTCGACTTACACTCAAAAAGATAATGCTTTTGAGAAAAAATATCATATTCATTATCACGATTTTGGTTGCCTTGCACTTGCAAATTTTGAAGAATATGAAACAAAAAACAAAACGGTTTTCGACGAACTGAAAAAAGAATTTGGTTTACAATGGCTTGAAGAGATCAAAACATCAGCTTTTGGATTGGACAAATGGAAGGAATCTTAAAGATTACTTAATTTTTATATCTATCATTTTTCTTTTACAAAAATTAGTATCTTTAAGCTTAATCTTTAAGTTATCTATTATGAAAAAAGTCTTTTTAGCCATCGTTATCATTTTAGTTATCCTTCAATTCTTTCAAATAGACAAAACCAATCCCACTTTTGATGAAAGCCAGGATTTCATAAAAATTAAAAATCCACCATCGGAAGTCGCAGCTATTTTGAAAACATCTTGTTACGATTGTCATTCTAACCAAACGGTTTATCCTTGGTATTCTTATGTGCAGCCGGCCGGATGGTTTTTGAAAGATCATATTGACGAAGGTCGCGAAGAACTTAACTTTTCTACTTTTGGAAGGTATGAAGCCAGAAGACAAGCTCATAAATTAGAAGAATCGGCTGAGTTAGTTGAAAAAGGTGCGATGCCTTTAGAAAGTTATTTGATTATTCACAAAAATGCTGCTTTGACTGAAGCTCAGAAAACTACTTTAGTAGATTATTTCAAAAAATTGGAAACTGAAATCAGAACTTCAAATAATTTACCTGCTGAAGAACACAAACGCCCGGAAAGAGATTAAGATAAAATATGAACTCCATAAAAATTTATGGAGTTTTTTATGCTTTAAAACTACCAGTCTGAGAAAGAAACTCCGATTCCTAAAGTAGTTTGACGGTGATTATAATCTATCATGGTTTCGCCATAACCTTCAAAAAGCTGAACGTGTCCTCGCAAATGTCCCTTCAACGGAAACACATAATTTAACTGAATACTTCCATATTTTAAATGATTAAACGGATGTGTTACTATCGTATAAAACTGATGTCGATTGTAAGTATAAGAAGCATTGATTTCTCCATTTCCGATATACTTTGTGATATATGGATTTTCATCTTCATCGTCCTTTAAGCGTAACCAAGGACGTAGCGTAACCAACCAATTGCCGTTTTCATAACCTAAATAAAAAATAATTCGATTCCAACTTCTTGATGTGGGCAAGTCTTTTCCATTAGATTGATGATTTAAAGAGATCCCTGCCGCTTTGAATTTTCCTTTCCAAAAAGAAAAAGAAATAGGATACATAAAAATCACTTCAGGTTCATAATTCAATTCCCGAAAAACCCTAGATAACTTAACATTAAAAACCTGCCAATGCGCCTTTTGGGTATATCCTAACCAAATATCGCCTTTTCTATTGAAAAGACCTTGAACTATTTTTGTTTTAAAACTCAGTTGAAATTTAGTTTCAATATTGTTATATGGTTTGGCTTCTGCTACTGAATAATTCGGATTCTCGCTATAGGGTTTGTCATTAGGATTTGAAGACCACCGTGCAGGAGCCAAATACGTAGGTTTATAGGCCATTAATCGGAAAGTTCCATGTTGGTCGATGCTATCCAATTCCCAACGTTGTGAGTATTTTTTAACGATATAATCGTCTGATAGCGAAAACACTCCTTGTTGAGAATATGAAAAATAGATGTTTAAAACACAAAGAAACAGAAAACATTTTTTACTCTTATCTCTTTTCATTGTTAATGCTTTTACAAACAAAAATAAGTGAATAACCAGTATTTTAAAATTATATTCAGATTTTTATTACTTCTATATAAAAAAGAAAAGACTAACTTTTAGGGTTAGCCTTCTCTTTTGATAAATTCATATATCTATTATTTCATTCTCATCGAATTAATTCTACATTTAAAGTAGTTGCTCCTCCTACTACGCTTGTATTATTATCTGACATACTTGAAAATAAAATTACTCTTTCATATGCATTCAAATTCACAAGCTTTGACATAGATACAGTCTGAGTATCTCCATTGGAAACCGTACAATAGGTTCTAGTCCCAGGAATTGGAGTACTATACACTCCTAAATAAAAATAAGGTGTAATTGCTGATCCTGTACTTTTTGAAATAGTAACTGTATAGGTAACCCTATATAATCCGGTTCTTAATATTGCTATAGATCCTGAAGTTAAATTCACATTCTGACTTACTCCATTTACATTAAGATTTATTGCTCCAGAAGACAATGTAGCATTATTAGTCATGTAAACCTCACCATAAGCTTTTAAAGCATCTAAATCGCCCCATGATCCTTTTCCGTTAGCATCACTTACTAATACTTTTCCAGCACCTTGAGTCCCATCTTGAATTTTAATACTACCATTTATGTGTAAACGCTCATCAGGCACATTGGTTCCTATACCTACTTTATTATTAGTATTTGTATAATCTCCCAGTACAATAGCATTAGCTTGAGATGTTGAAGCATTATAACCTATAGCCGTTGAATTCTGTCCGGAAGCATTGGCCTGATAACCTAATGCGGTAGCAGAAAGACCTGTCGCTCTGGTATTATATCCCAACGCAATAGCGTCATTTTGGGAAGATAAAGCACTATTTCCAAAAGCCATAGATCGATATCCGGAAGCTGTAGCATTAAAACCTACTGAAAAAGATTCTGTTTGTGAGGCACTCGCTCCATAACCTATAGCTGCCGAGCGATAACCAGAAGCATTTGTACTTCCTCCTATAGCAAAAGCATCGGGTTGATTAGAGGCATCTGCTGATTGTCCAAAAGCAAAAGAACGATTTTCATTTGCCTGCGCACTCATTCCAAAATAAAACCCTCCATTAGGATACAGACGACCTATATTAGTCGAATTTACTTTAAAATTTAATGGATAATAATTTGTTGATCCTAAAAATTTAGTATTATCAGGTAATAAATTTCCATCTAAATTCCATGAATTTCCACTACTTGCAACCGCTCCAGAAGCTAATCTAACCCATTTACTTCCGTCCCAATAATAATATCCTGGTGTAACATCGGAAAAGGTGTTGGTATTATAAACCAATAAACTTGTAGCCGGACTTGCTACAGTTGACACGTCAGTAGTACTGTTTAGTTTTACCCTAGGTAACAACATTCCTTTATTAGAACTATAAACATCTAAAATTGAAGATGAGTTTGGACTTGTCGTACCTATACCTACTTGGGCATAAATACTGTAAGAAATAAAGGTGATTAATAGCAGTAATTTTTTATAATTCATATATCAAAATTTTGCACAAAAGTACTGCTAAAAAGTCTTTTTTTAAATGACTTTTATCAACTTTTTTATAATATTTAACGTAAAATTAAATATTATACAGCAAAATTATAAACTTGTAAATAATTACTTTAACAATACTTAAAAAAACGTAAACTTAACCGTTCAATATATGATTATTTACTTTTCTATTTCTTTTAAATTTTCCATTTTTTTAAACTCTAAGAAACCTTTTATGTCTTCAAAATGTTCTCTAACACGTTTATTTCCAAACTCAAAAACTTTGGTCACCAAACCATCTAAGAAATCACGATCGTGAGACACTAAAATCAAAGTTCCGTCAAAATCTCTTAAAGCATCCTTAATAATATCTTTGGTTTTCATGTCCAAATGGTTTGTTGGCTCATCCAGAATCAAAACGTTAACCGGTTCTAACAGTAATTTAATCATGGCTAAACGCGTTCTTTCTCCTCCGGAAAGCACTTTTACTTTCTTTTGAATATCGTCACCTCCAAACATAAATGCTCCCAACATATCTTTGATCTTCGAACGAATATCTCCTACTGCAATTCGGTCAATGGTTTCAAAAACAGTCAATTCGCCATCTAATAACGCTGCTTGATTTTGGGCAAAATATCCAATTTGCGCATTGTGTCCCACTTCCATTTTTCCGCTATCATGCTGAATTTCGCCCATAATGGCTTTAATCATAGTCGATTTACCTTCACCATTTTTACCTACGAAAGCTACTTTGTGACCACGCTCAATAACCATATTTGCATTATTGAAAACTACGTGATCTCCATAAGATTTTGTCAAATCTTCCACCACAACAGGATATTGTCCACTACGTGGTGACGGCGGAAACTTCAAACGCAATGCCGATGTATCTACTTCATCAACTTCAACTAAAACCAATTTTTCTAACATACGAACGCGCGATTGCACTTGCTCTGTCTTAGAAAAAGTTCCTCTGAAACGTTCAATAAAAGCTTGATTTTCGGCAATAAACTTCTGTTGCTCGTCGTATGCTTTTTGTTGGTGAATTCTTCTATCCTGACGTAAAACCAAATAATCCGAATATTTAGCTCTATAGTCATAAATTCGTCCCATAGTAACTTCAATCGTTCTGTTTGTAATGTTATCAACAAAAGCTCTATCGTGCGAAATCACCATTACGGCTTTGGCTTGGTTAACCAAGAAATCTTCTAACCACTGAATACTATCCATATCCAAGTGATTTGTTGGCTCATCCAAAAGAATTAAATCAGGCTTTTTCAAAAGAATTTTAGCCAATTCGATACGCATTCTCCATCCACCGGAAAATTCAGAAGTTTTACGATTAAAATCTTCACGTTCAAAACCTAAACCTTTTAATACTTTTTCAACTTCTGCTTCATAATTGACTTCTTCAATAGCATAAAATTTCTCAGAAAGTTCAGAAACGCATTCGATTAACTTCATGTATTCGTCACTTTCATAATCGGTACGAATCGTTAATTGTTCATTGATGTTATCTATTTCAGCTTTCATCTTGAAAATTTCTTCAAAAGCTTTAGCCGTTTCTTCAAAAACAGTCAGTTTATCTTCAGTTAGCAAATGCTGTGGTAAATAAGCAATTACAGCTTCTTTTGGCGCCGAAACAACACCTCGAGTAGGTTTATTTGCTCCTGCAACAATTTTTAATAGTGTCGATTTTCCGGCTCCATTTTTACCCATTAGGGCAATTTTATCGTTTTCATTAATCGCAAAAGTTACTTCGCTAAACAAAGTTGTTCCACCAAACTCAACGGCAATATCGTTAACTGTAATCATTGTATCAATCTAAAGTTAAAAGTCTAAAAGTTAAAAGTTTCTCAAATTTAAAGGCGCAAAGATAATCTAATTTATAATGTATTCCATGTTATAATTCTTTTACGTTTTCTGCAAAAGAATTACTTTTATAAAAAATTTCATTTCGTGAAAATTACCAAAATAACTATCATCACTTTATTTTCTGTTTTGACTATGAATGCTCAAGAATCTAAAAATCCGTTTTTATCAAAATACACAACACCTTATGGAGTGCCGCCTTTTAACGAAATTAAAAACGAACACTTTCAACCTGCTATTGAGCAAGGAATCCAGGAGCACGAATCAGAAATTATTACAATCGCTAATAATTCCGCCTTTCCTACCTTTGAAAACACCATTCTAGCTATGGAAAATTCGGGCGAAATTTTAAATCGAGTTACAATAGTACTCAACAATTTAAATAGCGCCAATACTAACGATGAATTGCAAAAAATAACAAAAGATGTCGCACCAAATTTGGCTTCCCATCATGATAATATTTACTTAAACGAAAAATTATTTGAAAGAATTGAAACGATTTGGAACCAAAAAGAATCACTTAACCTCAATATTGAACAAACTAAACTTCTAGAGAACACATATAAGGCATTTGTTCGCAGTGGCGCTAATTTGGACGAAAGTCAAAAAGGAAGATTGCGTGCCATAAACTCTGAAATTGCTGTTTTGACGTTAAAATATGGTCAAAATGTACTAGCGGAAACCAACTCGTATGAATTAATAATTTCAAACGCTAAAGATTTAGCCGGTTTACCCAATGAATTAATAGCTAGTGCAGTCACCGACGCTAAAGCTCATGGTAAAGAAGGAAAATGGATTTTTACTTTATCCAATTCTAGTGTAATGCCGTTTTTACAATATGCTGACAACAGAAAACTTCGAAAAGAAATTTGGGAAGCGTATCAAAGTAGAGCAAATCACACTAACGAATTCAATAATCAAAAAATAGCGATTGATCTTGCCAATTTACGTCGCGAACGTGCTCAATTATTAGGTTATAAAACACATGCCGATTATGTTTTGGAGAAATCGATGGCAAAAAATCCGGAAACAGCTCGTAAATTATTATTGGATTTGTGGACACCGGCTTTAGAAATGGCTCAAAAAGAAGAAGCCGATATTAAAGTCATGATGCAAAAAGACGGAATTAAAGGTGATGTTCAACCCTATGACTGGCGTTACTATACCGAAAAAATTCGAAAAGAACGCTTTGATTTAGACGAACAAGAAACGAAACCTTATTTCAGTTTAAGTCAAGTTCGCGAAGGTGTTTTTGGGGTAACCCAAAACTTATACGGTTTGCAATTCACCGAACTTCAAGATGTACCAAAATATCATGAAGATGTAACCGTTTGGAAAGTACACGATACTGACGGAAGCACTTTAGGAATTCTATATATGGATTTTCACCCGAGAGCTTCTAAAAGAGGCGGTGCTTGGATGACTTCTTACCGAAGCCAAAAAACAGTAAATAACGAACGACAAATTCCGATTATTTCTATTGTTTGCAATTTTACGAAACCAACAGAAAACACACCTGCTTTATTGACATTTGATGAAGTTAACACCTTTTTTCATGAATTTGGTCACGCTTTACATGGTTTGCTTTCTAATGTTACTTATAAAAGTTTAGCCGGAACCAATGTACCAAGAGATTTCGTTGAACTTCCTTCTCAAATCATGGAAAATTGGGCTTCAGAACCGGAAGTATTACAACTATTTGCTAAACATTATAAAACCGGAGCGGTCATTCCTACGGAATTAATCGAAAAAATGCAAAAAGCCGGAACTTTCAATCAAGGTTTTGCTACTACCGAATATTTGGCGGCATCACTTTTAGATTTGGATTATCATACCCAAAAAGAGAACATCACAACAGACGCTAAAACCTTTGAAAAACAATCGATGGCTAAGATTGGTTTACCTTCTTCTATTATTTCTCGTTACCGAAGCACGTATTTCAATCATATTTTTGCCGGCGGATATTCTGCAGGATATTACAGTTATATTTGGTCGGGCGTTTTAGACACGGATGCTTTTGATGCATTCAAAAGCACTTCTTTATTCAATCAGGAAAAGGCACTTTCGTTTAGAAAAAATATTTTAGAAAAAGGAGGAACCGAAGATCCAATGGAACTTTACAAACGTTTTAGAGGAACTGAACCTAGTGTAGAACCTTTACTTAAAAAACGAGGTCTTAAAACCAATTCAAAAGTTGAAAAAGATCTGCAACAAAAATTATAATCTTAAGCATTCTTTAACTATTGACAATTGTTAAACTGTTAAAATCTCTTTACCTTTGAGTGAAAATTTTAAAAACTAATCTTATGAAAAAAATCGCAGTATTTGCTTTTGCTATAGCTTTATTAGCAACTAGTTGTAAAAAAGAAGAAAAAACAGAAACTCCTGTGGAAGAAACAACTCCTGAAGTAGTAGGTTTAAAAATAGTTTCAGATTCTACTAAAGTAAACTGGACTGCTTATAAAACTACTGATAAAGTAGCGGTAGGTGGTAGTTTTACTCAAATTGAATTAAAAAACACTAAAGAAGGTGAAACACCTGAAGCTGTTTTAGAAGGTGCTAGTTTTTCAATTCCGGTAAGTAGTGTATTTACCAACAATCCTGAAAGAGACGAAAAATTAAAACAATTCTTCTTTAGCGCATTAAAAGATACTGAATTAATTGGTGGAGTAATCAACTTTAAAGAAGGAAAAACAGTTTTAACTTTAACATTAAACGGTGTTACTAAATCGATTGATGTTACTTCAGCTTTCGAAAACAAAAAATTCACTGTAGAAGGTGTAATTAATTTAGAAGATTTTGGAGCTCAAGCAGCTGTTGAATCTATCAATAAAGCATGTTTCGACTTGCACAAAGGTGCTGATGGAGTTAGCAAAACTTGGAGCGAAGTTGCTATTTCTGGTGCTGTTTTATTCGAATAATATAAAATCTCTCAACTTATAATAAAAAATGTCTGGCTTGTAGTCAGACATTTTTATTTAGCAGCACATTTCTACATTCTGTAAAAACTTTGATTTTTTTTATCAGTTACTTCGCATGTTAGCGTTTTCTTTTTCTGTTTTGCATATATTCTTCAATGGCTTTTTTAGTAGTAAGCCAATTTTTTCCTTCTTTATAAGCATCTATCTTTCCTTGACGAGCCAATAAACTAATATATTCCTGACCATAAGGACTTTCAGGCTCATTTACAATATCACTTATTAATTGATATTCTGTATCGTTGTCAGGCAATAAACTTAAATAAATATTTAAGGTGCGCTCTACTGCCTGACACATTAAAAGAATCAATTTTTGGTAATTACCATTATTAGCCTGATTTAATGCTTCATAATATTTTTTACGATCATTTTTTAAAATAATAGCCGGCGGAAAACCTCTTCTCATTAACAATAAATTCATCACTAAACGCACAGTTCTTCCATTCCCATCAAAAAATGGATGAATCCAAACAAATTTATGATGAAAAACAGTTGCCAACTCTATATCATTTAACTCTAAAGGATTTTCATTTACAAACTGAACCAATTCATCTACTAAATCTGGAACCTTATGTGCATTTGGAGGAATAAAATTTGCTCCGGAAATTCTAACACCTCCATTTCTTAATCTTCCTGCAAACTCATCCTCAATAGAACGCAGAACAAATCCATGAAGTGTTAAAACATCCATACTTCTTAAAATATAATCTTCATTGACTAAATCATACAAATGATCAATAGCTTTCTCATGGTTTTTAGCTTCAAAATGTTCTCTTAAAGATTTTCCTTTTATAGTAATTCCTTCTTGTAAAACCATTTGTGTTTCACGTAAGCTTAAGGTATTTCCTTCTATACTATTACTATTATAAGTCCATTCTATCGTTAGGGCTTCTTTAATTTTAGCCAATGCCATTTGAGGCAAAGGTCTATTTTTATTTAGAGTTGCCAATTTATCATAGAGTCTTTCAAATGTATTTTCAAACTCTTGTCTGTATGTTATATCTATTGTCCACATTCTTCTACAAAGGTATTAATATCGTTTTGATTTTAAAAAAATTTTATCCGATATTAATTATTTTGCATCTGTTTTGTACAAAATTGTATTATTCTATTACACAACTTAGCCATATCTTTGCATTAAATTGATTCTTATGCCATTAGTTAATTATCGATACTTGGAACAAATTACCTCAAATGTAACGTTCAAAAAGAAGTTTCTTAAACTTGGACTTTCCTCTCAAAACAGAGTGAAAGTAGCCACAGCATTCTTCTTTTTTGGCATGGGATTTTGTTTTGCTAGTTGGGCTAGTAGAATTCCGGACATCAAAACATTTTTGCATTTATCAGAAGCCGATTTAGGTTCGCTTTTATTTGCTATTCCTGCCGGACAAATATTAGCCATGCCGCTTTCGGGAAAAGTAGTAACTAAATACGGAAGTAAAAAAGTATCTATTTTTGGTCTTCTGCTCTACTCTTTTCTATTGATTTTTGCAGGATTTTCAAATACGGTTTACCAATTGGCTTTCAGTTTATTCTTGTTTGGTTTCTTTGGTAATTTTTGCAATATCGCAGTTAACACTCAAGGTGTTATTACCCAACAATTATTAAGCAAACCTATTATTGGTAGTTTTCACGGTTCATGGAGTTTAGCCGGATTTACAGGAGCGTTATTTGGTTTGATTATGATTTCCTTACATTTAAAACCTTTTATTCACTTTATCTTAGTTTTTCTTATTGTTTCACTAATTGTTATTTTCAATGCGTCTTGGTTAGTAAAACCAAAGAGAAAAAACAAAAAAGAAATTCCTACCGAAACTAAACCAAAAATATCTTTCTTCAAGATTTCAGATTCCAATTTAATTTGGTTTGGAGTAATTTGTTTCTGTGGAATGGCAAGCGAAGGAATTATGTTTGACTGGAGCGGAGTGTATTTTAAAGACATTATCAAAGCACCTCAGAATTTAGTGATTTTAGGTTATACTTCGTTCATGATTTCCATGGCATCCGGACGTTTTTTGAGCGATATTTTTGTGGAGAAAATTGGCCCGAAAAAACTTTTAATTACCAGCGGAATAGCCATTTCTACAGGTTTATATTGGGCTGTTATTTTCCCAAGTGTGATTAGTTGTACACTAGCCTTTATGTTAGTGGGTTTTGGTGTTGCCAATGTGGTTCCAACGATATTTAATGCCGCCGGAAAATCTGAAAAAGTTGAACCCGGAATGGCTTTAACCATTGTTTCCGGAATCAGCTTTTTAGGTTTTTTAATGGGCCCGCCGGTTATTGGCTACATTGCCGAAGCCACCAGCTTAAAATATTCGTTTGCTGTAATTGGAATTTTCGGAATTTTGATTGCTTTAATCGTAAGTCGATTGAAAATCAAATTTTAAAGCTTCTCAAAAATATCTTTTACTTTTTCAAAATCTTCCGCTGTAATATATAATTCCACCGCAGCATCGGTATTTCCGAAACCAGCCAAACGAGCCGATTCAAATCCGTTTCTAACAATCGGCTCTACACCACGGTCTTCCAATTGTTGTTTGATTGCTAAAGCTTCTACTTCACTTCCTGAAAATATTTTGATTTCTTCCATATCCTAATATGTTACATTATTCTTCCATTTCGTAAAAAATAGGTTCGCGCTCTTCATCAGTCAACGCGACAACCTCAACTCTTTCTGTAATTTGCGAGCAGAAAAATACGCGTTGGCCTTTTTCCATACTCATCAAGAGTCTTAAAATTGTAGAATCGTAACGACTTTTTAGCATTAAATCTAAATCGTCGAAAGCGATAATTTGCAACTTATTAACGTTGTAACCCGCACCCGAAAACATTTGGTTCAAACGATTAGGCGTTCCCACCAAAACATCAATTCCTGCAGAAATTTCGTTTTTATCTTCGTCAATATCCGTTTTATCATGTGTGAAGAAAACGCGAAGTTTGTTGTATTTATTTAATTTTTCGAACAATTCTTCTAATTCCAAAACCTTTTGCTTGTCTTCAACCATGATTAACGCACGAGGCGATTCTTCCATAGGTTCTTTCAACTTGTGAATGATATTCAGTACCAAAGTTGTTGTTTTCCCGGTTCCTTTTGGCGATTGAATCACTAAATCCACCCCGCTTTTTATAGGCGAAAAAGTCTCTTCTTGTAATTCGTTAGCTTCTGTTAAACCGCTTTCGATTAACGCTTTTTGAAGATTTGTATTTATTTTTTTTAATTGCATAAATTAGTCCTTAATAACAAGAATTAGTGATTAGCGAATTATTTACTTGCGAAAAGTTTTACGTCGCTTTCAGAAATTTCGGTTCCGCCCAAAATAATCAAGCGTTCTACCACGTTGCGAAGTTCGCGAATATTTCCTGTCCAATCGTATTCTTGCAATAATTTAATCGCCGAATTTGAAAAACTCTTAGCCGAAGTTCCTTGTTCATCTGCTATTTTTTGTGTGAAATGGTTCAATAACATCGGAATATCTTCGCGTCTTTCGTTTAAAGCCGGAACTTTAATTAAAATAACCGCCAAACGATGGTATAAATCTTCACGGAAACGACCTTCTTCAATTTCCTTTTTTAAATCTTTATTGGTTGCCGCAATCACGCGAACATCAACTTTAATGTCTTTATCAGCACCCACGCGTTGAATTAAATTTTCTTGCAACGCCCGTAATACTTTGGCTTGTGCCGGCAAACTCATATCGCCAATTTCGTCTAGGAAAATTGTTCCTCCATTAGCAGCTTCAAACTTCCCGGCTCTATCTTTTACGGCCGATGTAAATGCCCCTTTAATATGTCCGAACAATTCACTTTCAATTAACTCAGACGGGATTGCTGCGCAGTTTACCTCAACAATAGGTTTAGCCGAACGATTGCTTTTTTCGTGCAATTGATGCGCTACCAATTCTTTTCCGGTTCCGTTAGGTCCGGTGATTAACACACGGGCATCGGTTGGTGCTACTTTATCAATCATTTCTTTGATTTGATTGATCGCTCCGCTTTCACCGATCATTTCGTAATTTTTGGAAACTTTTTTCTTTAGAATTTTATTTTCAACTACCAGTTGTTTTCGATCTAAAGCATTGCGAACGGTATTCAACAATCGATTTAAATCGGGTGGTTTTGAAATGTAATCAAAAGCCCCTAAACGCATGGTGTTTACGGCAGTCTCTAAATCGCCATGCCCGGAAATCATCACCATAGGAATTTCCGGTTTTATTTTTTTAACGGCTTCCAACACCTCAACGCCATCCATTTTGGGCATTTTAATATCGCAAAGCACTAAATCGTAATCTTCGTTTTTTATTTTTTCTACACCCTGCAAGCCATCCTCTGCTTCTTCTACTTCATAAGTATCACTTTCTTCAGACAGTATTTTACTCAATACACGACGAATGGCTGCTTCGTCTTCTATCACTAATATTTTAGGCATTTTATAGTTGTATTACAGATATAAATCAAAGTTAGGAAAAATTAAAAACAATTGCTACCTAGCCCCGGCAGAAGTGACATCTTCTGTAAAATCTCTTTTTGCAGAAATAGAACGGATGACAGAACATGGTTGGGGAAAACGCACAGACCAATCGCTTCTTATTTTAAAGAATTGTACACGTGAATATCGCGTTGCGGGAATGGAATTTCTATTTTATTTCTTCGGAAAGCATCGTCAATTTTGAATCGGATTTCGCTTTGAATAATGGGACTTTCCATACCGTTATTGACATAAAAATACACGGAAAAATTGAGGGAAGAATCGGCAAAATCTTCAAAAAGCACCAAAATGGGCTTTGTAGTTACCACTCCGTTAACATCTTGTACACATTGTTCCAATATTTTTTTTACCAAATGAACGTCACTTCCGTAAGCGACACCTACAGAAACTTGTTCACGATTGATTCTGGAATTTTGCGTCCAATTGAACAAAGGATCAGTCATGAATTTGTTGTTGGGAATAATCATAACGCGATCGTTACGCGTTTTCATGCGCGTGCTACGCAACTTGATTTCGGTTACTTGTCCCACTTTTCCATCTACTTCTATGATATCGCCCACATGAAGTGATTGATCTAAAATCATTAGAACTCCTGAAATAATATCTTGAAAAAAGGTTTGTAACGCAAAACCAATACCAACAAAAACTGCTGCTGAAGCCGTTAAAAAGACATTAATATTGACACCGGAAGTATGTAGCGTAAACATTACCGCAATGATATAAGCGATGTATTTAATAAATTGAAAAACGCTAACAAACTTATTTTTATCTTCCTGTGGCAGTCGACGGGTAATTAAATTACGAATCAACCGAAGAATATAGGTTGTAAAAACAAGAGAAAAAATTAGCAACAACAAATTCCATACGGTAAAATCGATTTTATCCGTATCAATTAATTTGAATGAAAGAAAGTCAATTATTTGCTCACGCATTTTAATATTTCAGCCATTTATACAGTTCTTTCCACGTTGGTCGCTTGCCGTACATTAAGATTCCTACACGGTAAATCTTTGAAGCAAACCAAACAACTAAAGTAAAGGTAGCAAATAATAGCACCATTGACAAAATAATTTGCCAAGCAGGAACACCAAATGGAATTCGCATTAGCATTACAATAGGCGATGTAAATGGAATGATTGAAAATACTGTTGCTACCGTTCCATGAGGATCGTTAATCACTGTGAAGAATCCGATATAAACTCCTAGCATCAATGGCATAATAATAGGTAGTAAGAATTGTTGCGAATCGGTTTCCGAATCAACGGCAGCACCAATGGCAGCATATAACGAACTGTATAAGAAATAGCCTCCGATGAAGTAAATGATAAAAGAAGTAATCATTAAACCTAAAGGAAGGTTCATGATTTCATTGAAATACAACTGAATTTTAGAGAAATCAGCTGATTGTTGTGCCATTTCTACTGTAGCAGGATTTACCGGTCCGGCTCCCACTTCTAAACCAAAGAAACTTTGTGCTACAAATACTAAAATTAGTCCTACGGTAACCCAAATTAAAAACTGAAGGAGTCCGGCCAATGAATTTCCGATGATTTTCCCCATCATCAATTGGAATGGTTTTACCGAAGAAATAATGATTTCGATAATACGATTGGTTTTTTCTTCGATCACGCTTCGCATTACAAAATTTCCGTATATAATGATAAACATCATAATCAAATAGCCCATCATTCCACCGATAGCGACTTTAATTTCATTCAAGCCTTTTAAACTTTCACCTCCGGAAAATTTAGACAGCTTTAAAGACGAATTGGCTTTTGCTTTTTCTATTTTATCGGGGTTAAACCCTAAACGCTGTAAATTATCGGAAGTCAAAACAGAATCAACTATTGTTTCTACATCTGAAATAAACTCAATACTTGGACTGTCTTCTGAAATATATTCTACTTTGTTTTTTAATTGCTGTAATGAATCTACTTTAGGAATATAAAGCAAACCTTCGTAGTTTTTGCTTGCTGTATCTTTTGCTACTTGAAACGGCATTGCCGACAAATCAATGTAATGTGTTGTTTTATCGTTTTTAAAGTCGGTTTTTAAATATCCGGCCTCATCATGAATAGCTATTTGCGTAACCGAATCTTTGTTCATGGAAGCCAATGTTGCTATTAAAACGCCCATTCCAACAAATAAAAGCGGGCTCAAAAAGGTCATTACAATAAACGATTTGTTGCGGACTTTAGCAATAAATTCTCTTCGTATAATTAAGGATAATGTTTTCATCTTTTAGGTTTTAGGCTGATAACCAATACTCACTTTTTAAGCAGCTTCTTTTTTGGTCATCCTTACAAATTATTTACTTACCGTTTGAATAAAAATATCGTTTACACTTGGAATTTTCTCTACAAAGTGCGTTACCTGCCCGAAAGAAGTCAAAATAGACAACAACTCGTTTGAATTGTGTTCACCTAACTTAACTTCTAATTTAACATCGTTATCCAATGATTTGAAATCGGTTTGTCCGACGGTAAATTTTTGTGTTAGCTGATACATTAGGCCTTCAATATTATCGGTCAAAATACCGATTTGGAATGTATTGCTTCTAAACTGACGTTTTACATCGGTCAATTTACCTTCAAGCAATTTATTTGATTTGTGAATTAAAGCAATATGATCGCACATTTCTTCCACACTTTCCATACGGTGCGTAGAAAAAATAACAGATGTTCCTTTTTTATTCAGTTCAATAATTTCGTCCTTAATTAAATTTGCATTTACCGGATCAAAACCAGAAAAAGGCTCATCCAAAATCAATAATTTAGGCTGGTGTAAAATGGTTACTACAAACTGGATTTTTTGCGCCATTCCTTTTGAAAGCTCCTGAATTTTTTTGTTCCACCAGTTTTCAATACCAAATTTTTCAAACCAATATTTCAGCTGTTTTTGAGCTTCTGTTTTTGACAAACCTTTTAACTGCGCCAAATACAAACATTGTTCACCCACTTTCATAGTTTTATACAAACCACGTTCTTCCGGCATATAACCAATATATTTGATATGTTCCGGGTTCAGTTTTTCCCCATCTAATAAAACAGTTCCACCATCGGGAATAGTGATTTGATTGATAATTCGGATCAGTGAAGTTTTTCCGGCACCGTTTGGGCCTAATAATCCATAAATACTTCCTTTGGGAACTTGTAGTGAAACACTATTCAAAGCGGTATAATCGCCATATTGTTTTACTACATTTTGAACGTCTAGAATATAGTCCATTACAGTACTTTAGTTTTTACTGTTAGTCTTGGTTTACAAAAAATGTTACAAAAAAACCCATCCTATTTTTAGGCAGGATGGGAAAAATTGCTATGAAAAAGAAAAACTCACTTTATAATAAAGTGAGGTTCAAATGTATATATTTTTATTTAATTATGAAAACATATCTTTTACTTTTTCAAAAAAAGATTTGTCTGATTTTTCAGGTTTTGGCCTAAAATTATCGTCTTCTAACATTTTCTCAAAAAACTCTTTTTGTTCTTTATTCATGGATTTTGGTGTCCAAACATTAACATGGACTAACAAATCTCCATTCCCATAACCATTTAAACTTGGCACACCTTTACCTTTCAAACGTAAAATTTTACCCGACTGAATTCCATCTTCTAGCTTAATACGAACACGTCCGCTAACGGTTTCAATTTCTTTAGAAACACCTAAAGCAGCTTCCGGAAAACTAATATATAAGTCGTAATGTAGATTTTCGCCTTCGCGTTTTAAAAACTCATGCTCTTGTTCTTCAATAGCTACAATTAAATCGCCCGGAACACTATTACTGCCCGGAGCTTCATTTCCTTTTCCGGAAACTTTTAATTGCATTCCGTCAACAACACCAGCAGGAATTTTGATTGAAACTGTATCATCCTCCATAATCATCCCGTAAGCATCAGCTCCAGAAGGTTTATGATCCAAAATTTGTCCCGACCCTTGACAAGTCGTACAAGTCGTAGCCGTTTGCATTCTACCCAAAATGGTATTGGTGATTTTTGTAATTTGACCGGATCCCTGACACGTTGGACACGTTTTATAAGTAACGCCTTTAGCCTGAACTTTACGCTTTACTTTTACTTTCTTTTCAACGCCGTTAACAATCTCTTCAAGTGTTAGTTTCACTTTAATTCTTAGATTGCTTCCTTTCACCCTGCGTTGACCACCACCGGAAAATCCACCTCCAAATCCAGAGAATCCACCACCGAAAGCGCCTCCGAAAATATCTCCAAATTGACTAAAAATATCATCCATGTTCATGTGACCACCTCCAAAACCGCCACTACCATCAAAGGCTGCATGCCCATATTGATCGTAACGTGCTTTTTTGTCAGGGTCGCTCAAAATTTCATAGGCTTCGGCTGCCATTTTGAATTTCTCTTCCGCTTCTTTGTCACCCGGATTTTTATCAGGATGGTACTGAATTGCCTTTTTTCTGTAGGCTTTTTTAATTTCTTCTGTTGTAGAAGTTTTGGTAATTTCTAATATTTCGTAATAATCCTTTTTCATTTTACTGTTGAGATTTGAGGGTTGAAAACACAAAAACTGTCCTATCTAAGAACAGTTGTTTTTCAATCTCTAATTATTAATTTCCGATAACCACTTTTGGAAAACGAATGATTTTATCTCCCAATTTGTATCCTTTTTCAATTACGTCTACAATTTTACCTTTTAACTCTTCAGATGGTGCCGGAATTTGAGTAATAGCTTCAGCAAAATCAGCATCAAAACTATCTCCCGCTTTCACATCCACCAACTCTAATCCTTTAGAGGCTAATGTATTTTTTAGCTTTTCATGAATCAACTCCACACCTTTTACCAAAGCTTCATCTTCTGAATTTGAGATTTGCGCCCAAGCTCTGTCAAAATCATCTAAAACGGGTAACATAGCTTGTAAGACTTCTTGATTGGCAGTTTTAAATAAATCTATTCTTTCTTTGCTCGTACGTTTTTTATAATTTTCAAATTCGGCAAACAAACGCAAAAACTTATCTTTTTCTTTGGCTAAATCTTCCTCTAACTTTTCCTCAATCGTCATCTGAGGATCTTGAATCTCCTGATTTTCAATCGGATCGTTTGCTCCTCCGTTTTGAACAGCATCTTTTTCAACATTTTCAGTACCTTCTTGATTCATATGTATGTATATTATTTTTTAGACTTTTTTCTTCAAGATAGCAAATGTATTGCCAATTCCTAAAAAATGCCAAATTGACAGCTGTTTTTATTTAAACACATTCTAAATATAAAAGAAAATTATTATATTTGATGTTAAACTAATTCTAAAAACTACAATACATTATGAAAAAAATCCTTTTAAGTCTATCGCTAATAGTCTTTATTAGCTTAAACAGCTGCAAAAAAGAAGAAAAAACAGAAACAACAACCAAACCTGAATCAACTGAAGTTGCTGTTACTGAAAATTCGCTTGGTAATTATTTAGTTGACACAGCCGCTTCCTCTATCAAATGGACAGGAACTAAACCTACCGGTAAACATACCGGAACTATTGCTTTGAAAGAAGGTGGTTTTACTGTTACTGACGGAAAAATTGAGAACGGTATTTTTATCGTTGATATGACTTCTATTACTGTTACCGATTTAGAAGGTGATGATAAAGCGAAATTAGAAGGACACTTAAAAGGCTTAGGCGGAAAAGAATCGGAAGATCATTTTTTTAATACTACAAAATTCCCAACTAGCGAATTTAAAATTACAGGTGTTGAAAATGCTAACGGAGCTTATTTTGTAAAAGGAATTCTAACCATGAAAGGGATCTCTAAACCTGTAGAATTCCCTGCCGAAATTACGGTTACAGATACTGATGTAACTTTACATTCTGATCCGTTTAAAATCAACAGAACACTATGGGGTGTAAACTACGCTTCAAAATCGGTTTTTGACGACTTAAAAGATAAATTCGTAGATGATGATATTGAATTGGAAGTAAATGTAAAAGCTACCAAAAAATAACTTTTCAAGTACATATGAAACTCAAAATCCCGAAAATTTCGGGATTTTTTTATTGTAATAAACTCTGTAGTGCTTTTTCCAGATTAGCATATTTAAATTGAAATCCTTTATCTAAAATTTTTCGAGCACTTACATGTTGACTTGAATATAATAGTTCATGCATTTCTCCTAAAAGAAATTTCATTGCAATTTTAGGAATTCCCGGTAAAAATAAAGGCTTGTTTACTACTTGAGCTATAGCCTTTGTCAGTTCAGCATTGGTCACAGGATAAGGCGAAACTCCGTTGTAAATACCTTCTAATTGGTTCTCCGTTACAAATGAAAAAATGCGAACTAAATCTTTAATATGTATCCAAGACTGATACTGTTGCCCAGAGCCAAAAGGTGCTCCAATGCCCAAACGAATAGGTTTTACCATTTCTACTAACGCCCCTCCATTGCTTGCCAACACTAAACCTATACGAATATGACTCACTATAATTCCCAATTTAGTAAAATTACTTACCTCATCTTCCCATTTTGCTACAACACTACCCAAAAAACTATTATCAACTTGAGTCGTATCTTCGGTATAGATAGCTGTTTTGCTATCCGGATAAATCCCTATAGCCGAAGCAGAAACAATATGTTTTACATCAAATTGATCTTTTAATAAAGATTGATATAACAAACGAGTAGATAAAACACGGCTTTCAATAATTTCCTGTTTATAAGAAGGTGTCCATTTTTTAGAAACCGAAGCTCCTGCTAAGTGAATGATACAATCTACATTTTCAAAAGCATCTAAATCAATCTCTCCTTTTACCGGACTCCAATAAAATCCCTGATAGTTATCTTCTTTAACTAGCTTTTTTTTATTGGTGGTTAAATAATTCACTCGAATTCCTTTTTGAAGCAATAATTTGACCAACTCACCACCTATTAAACCTGTTGCTCCTGTAATTAAGACTTTCATGATTTATGATTTAACAAAAACTATTTTGTAGTTTTTGGTTTACTACAAATTTACAAAGTAACCAAGCTAATTGTATGGAAATTAACTTTTGTTAACAGATAGAACAACAATATATTATTTAAAAAATAGTATATCCATTCACGAATTTATCAGTTTCTCACCTTAATGGTCCATTCAAATTGCATTTCAGAAACCTGCTCTCCTTTTTCATTAACACCTCTTGAGGTTAACCAAACAGTTTGCCCTTCATTAGTTGCTACTGCTTTTCCAATAGCTTCTTTAATCATATTACCTTCAATACAAGTAAACGTTATTCTTCCTGTTGCCTTTTTAGTAAAAACAGCTTTATTTTGGGCTACTAACATAGAAATACTTTTCCCGCTTTGCTGAATTTGATACATTACTAATGCTCCTGTAGTAAATTCGGCAGCCATTGCCTGCACAGCAAAATACATGGAACGAAAAGGATTTTTATTAAACCATTTGTATTTTACGGTTACCACACATTTTTCAGGTTCTATCTCTTTTACTCTCACGCCACTCCAATAGGCAGAAGGCAACTTAAAGAAAGTAAATGCATTTAGTTTTGACGGTGTAAATTTCATTTGTTTTTGATTTATTTTTTGTAAAAATACAAAAAATACTATGCGTTCATACTATTTTTTAAAATGTTAATTATTTGTTAATTATTAGTACTATGCGTAACATAATACCTGCTTTTAGACTTATCTTTGTATAAGAAATTAATAGTTATAGTAAAATGACAACTTCTAACGAAAAAAACACCGCTACCCTTTTACAATTAAGTTTATTAAGTCAATACTTAATTCCTTTTGGTAATTTTATATTTCCATTATTAATATGGTCTTCAAAGAAAAACGAATCAAAATTTGTAGACACGCACGGAAAACAAGCTTTAAATTTTCAATTGAGTATTTTATTGTACACCATAATTTTTATAGCAGTTGCTATTCCAACATTCATTTATTGGTTGGTAAACCAATTACAAGCTGTAAACTTTGACGAAAACCACATTAACATTAATAGTTTGCTAACCAATCAAAATATTAGCGGTATTATAATTTTAGGCTTTGTAGCCGTTTTACTAGCGGTTATCATCAAATTATTTGAATTTTTTTTAATTATTTATGCGGCTTTTAAAGCAGCAAACGGAGAAGAAGTTTCGTATCCGTTAACCATAAAATTCATAAAATAGTACGTTTCAATCATCAATCAAATCAATCAAAAAATGAACAGTTTAATGCACACTGAAGTCCACCGAAAAACAACAAGTGGACTTCAGTTAAAAAATCAAAGAAAATTATGAATATCGAGAACACTAAAGCGCAAATGCGCAAAGGAATTCTAGAATTCTGTATCCTATCGGTCTTAAAAGAGAAAGATGCTTATACCTCAGAAATTTTAGAAACCCTTAAAGAAGCAAAGCTGCTTGTAGTAGAAGGTACCGTTTATCCACTACTGACAAGACTGAAAAACGATGGTTTACTTACCTATCGTTGGGAAGAATCAACATCGGGACCACCTAGAAAATATTACGGTTTAACCGATGAGGGAAAAGAGTTTTTAAAGGAATTAAACACTACTTGGGTAGAATTAGCAGATGCAGTAAACATCATCACTGGAAACAGTCAAAACTAAAAAGTCATGAACAAAACAATCAGTATAAATTTAGGTGGATTTTTCTTTCATATAGACGAAAATGCCTATCAAAAATTAACACGCTATTTTGATGCCGTTAAACGTTCGCTTGATCCGGAAGGCAGAGACGAAATCATTAACGATATTGAAAGCCGTATTGCCGAACTATTTCAAGAACGTTTAAAAAACGAAAATCAAGTTGTAGGCTTAACAGAAGTTGACGAGGTTATTGCCATAATGGGACAACCCGAAGATTATCGTATTGATGAAGACACCGATTACAATAAAAAATCGACTAGCTTTACCACTTCAACTTCAAAAACCAGAAGATTATACCGTGATCGCGACAATTCTATTTTAGGTGGTGTGGCTGCCGGTTTTGGTCACTATTTTGGTATTGATCCGTTATGGGTTCGTATTTTATTCATTGTTTCGCCTTTTATTAGTTTTGGTACTTCTATCCTAATTTATTTAGTATTGTGGATCTTGATTCCCGAAGCTATCACAACTTCTCAAAAACTGGAAATGCGTGGAGAACCGATTAACATTTCAAATATCGAAAAAAAAGTAAAGGAAGGAATTGGTGAAATCTCCGATAAAATCAACAGTATCGATTCTGAAAAAATCACGAATACCGCAAAATCAGGAGCGAATCAAATTGGCAGAACGATTGGTGATGTTTTTATAGCAATTTTTAAATTCTTGGCTAAATTCATTGGTGCGTTTATCATTTTCTTTTCGTCCATGGCCTTACTTGGAATTCTAATTGGCTCTGTCGTAATGATTTTTACCTCATCAATGCCAGACACTTTCATCTTCAACCATATAGAAACACCTTTTGACTTTGAAGTTCCACTTTGGATCCAAGGGATTTTATTGTTGTTCAGTGTAGGAATTCCGTTCCTAGCTTTGTTATTGTTAGGCTTGCGTTTATTGGTAACCAACATGAAACCGATTAGCAATTATTTCAAATACACACTTTTGGCAGTTTGGATTTTATCTATCATTGGTGTAACGTATTTTGGCTTAAAACAAGCTACAGCTATTGGCTACGATGGAAAATCAGTTCAAAAAGAAACTTTTTTCGTACAACCAAATGATACTTTATATGTAAAAATGAACTATAACGACTATTTTACAAAAAGTGTTTATGAACGTGAAAATGCAAAATATACGCACGATGCCAATAACAACGAAATTATCTTTTCGACTAAAGTTAGAGTTCATTTTCTAATTTCAGAAAATAATGAAGCTTATGTTCAAATAGAAAAAAGCGCAACCGGTAAATCGCATAAAGAAGCCAGAGATCGATCTGAAAAAATTGATTATCATTTTGAAATACAAAAAAATAAAATTAATTTAGACAATTATTTCACAACTGATTTTCAAAACAAATTCAGAGATCAGGAAATAAACATTTACCTCTATTTACCAAAAGGAACATACTTAAAACCAGACGAGAGTGTGCAAGATTTCGATTGGTCTGACAATGATATTTTTAATTATCATTATAGTTCCGGCGATTATATCTATCAAGTGAACGAGAAAAAAATCATGTGCTTGACTTGCCCATCTGATGAAGATGAATACAATGATATTGAGCACGATACAATTAACGAGAATGTTTCTTTAAAAATAAACAATAAAGAACTGAATATCAACGTTAAAAATGATGAGATAAACATCAAAACCAAATAAAAACAGACCACAACTATAAAACAAAAGTCATGATTAGAATCATTGTAGAATTTACAAAAGTCATAGTCCTTATTATTATAGGATTATTAATGAACTCTTGTGCCAAATTTGAATCCAACTTTCAAAGTGTAAACGGAAACGGAAACGTTGTAACGGTAAACAGAACCATTACTGAACCTTTTACGGCTATCAAAGCTAAAACAGGTTTAGAAGTCATTATAAAACAAGGAGAAGACAAAAAAGTAGTCATTGAAGCTGATGACAATTTACAAGATCATATTTTTACCGAAGTAAAAGACGGAACATTAGAGGTATATGTTGATGCCAATATCCGTAAAAGCTCAGCAAAAAAAGTATATATTACATTACCCGTCCTTACTGGCTTATCATCATCAAGCGGTGCCAGTGTGAGTTCTGCCAATACTTTTAAATGTACATCAGTAGGTTTTGATTCAAGCAGCGGAAGCAGTCTTACTTTTTCTGTAGAAGCCGAAAAAATTGATTGCGAAAGCAGTAGCGGAAGCACCATGACTCTTTCGGGAAGAACAGTTTCGTTAGATACCGATTCTTCAAGCGGAAGCAGCATGAACCTTAAAAATTTAGTAGCTCAAAATGTAGAAGCAGAATCTTCAAGCGGAAGTTCTACTACAGTAAACCCGACAGAAAGTTTAAAAGCAGATGCTTCTAGCGGTTCTTCTATCAATTATGTAACCAAACCTAAAAGTATTTCAGCCGATAAAAGTTCCGGAGGAAGTGTTAGCCAACAATAATTTTAAAAAATACAGTATTAAGAACATCGGTCTTACAGCCGATGTTTTTTTGTAAAAAAATGTTTTAGTCTTTGGTTGACAATTCTTTTTTATGTAGGTTTGTTTGCATGTGTTTTCTTTTCTGGAACACTATTTGCAAAGCTTTTTAAAATCCATTTAAAATGAAGAAATTAACACTACTTACACTATTTATTTTCAGTATAACTTTTATTCAGGCACAAAAAAAAGAAAAAGTTAAAGGTTCTAAAATCGTGACGCATACGATCAACGAAATTGAAAGTTTTGAGAATATTGAAGTAGAAGATAATTTAGAAGTATATCTGGTAAAAGGATACAAACCTTCTGTAGAAATCGAGGCCGATGACAATTTACACGATGCTATTAATTTTTCGGTTGCCGGAAATACATTGCGAGTTTCCAGTTTAAAAGACGTTTCAAGTGCAAAAAAATTCTCTATTCGTATTAACTACACCAATGATCTAAAACTAGTAGTTGCCAAAGGAGAAACAGTTATTAATGCGTTAAACGAATTGCAAGGCGAAAACGTAACGATTAAAAACTACGGCAGATCTCGTTCTTACTTAAATGTAAACTCAACCTATTTTACATTAATTCTAAATGATAAATCAGAGGCTGAATTAAATGTAAAATCTCAAAATACAACTTTAGAATTAAGTAAAAATGCTGAATTAAAAGCCTTAGTAGCTTCACCGGAATTCAAATTAGACATGTACGAGAATAGCAAAGCTAATATTGAGGGTGATGCTGCAGACGCCAAAATGAGATTAGATAACAATGCTTCGTTAATATCTGATAATTTAACACTAAAAAAATTAGAATTAACCGTTGAAGGACATGTTAAAACTCGTGTAAATGTTTTAGAAGAAATCGCTATTTCAGCTTCTGGAAAAGCAGAGATTGAACTTTATGGTCAACCTAAAATCGAAATGGTTCAGTTTACCAACAATGCTATTTTATACAAGAAAGAAAAATAATCAATACTATTTATAGTATAAAAAATCCAGCTTAAAGCTGGATTTTTTATACTATATAATAATAACTAAGATATCTCAACTCTTATTCTTGAGAAGCCAAATAACGTTCAGCATCTAAAGCTGCCATACAACCTGTTCCAGCTGCAGTAATCGCCTGACGATATACATGATCTGCAGCATCACCAGCCACAAATACTCCGGGAACATTTGTTTTTGTACTTCCGCTTTCGTTAATGATATAACCTGTTTCATCTAATTTCAGATAATCTGCAAAAATATCAGTATTAGGTTTGTGACCAATAGCGACAAAGAAACCAGTTGCAGAAATATCAAACACTTCTCCAGAAGCTCTGTTTTTAGCCTTGATTCCGGTTACTACATTTCCATCTCCTAAAACTTCTTCTGTCTCCGTATTCAATAAAATCTCAATGTTTTCTGTTTTACGAACACGTTCTTCCATAATTCTTGAAGCTCGAAATTTTTCGCTTCTTACTAACATGGTGACTTTTTTACAGATTTTAGACAAGTAATGCGCTTCTTCACAAGCACTATCTCCTGCTCCAACAATCACTACTTCCTGATTTCTATAGAAAAATCCATCACAAACAGCACAAGCTGAAACTCCTCCTCCTAACTGCAAATAATGTTGTTCTGAAGGTAATCCTAAATATTTTGCAGAAGCACCTGTAGAAATAATCACAGTATCAGCATGAATTTCTGTGGTTTCATTAACCCAAATTTTATGTGGTGCAGCCGAAAAATCAACTTTAGTCACCCATCCATCTCTAATATCTGTACCAAAACGCTTTGCTTGAGCTTGCAATTGTATCATCATGTCCGGACCTGAAATTCCATCAGGATATCCGGGAAAATTTTCTACATCATTAGTTGTTGTTAATTGTCCTCCTGGTTGCTGCCCTTGGTACAACACAGGATTCATATTAGCTCTTGCTGCATAAATAGCAGCCGTATAACCCGCAGGCCCAGAACCTATTATCAAACATTTAACTTTTTCTATTGTATCGGCCATAATTCATTTTTTTATTACGAAAGCAAATTTAAACTATTCGAAAGAAAAATTCCTTAAAATTTAATTAGAATTCGTTATGGTAAAATAAATCTATTTTATTTCTAAAAACATTTTGTAAATTAAAATTTAACCCTATATTTGCACTCACAAAATCGGGGTGTAGCGTAGCCCGGTCATCGCGCCTGGTTTGGGACCAGGAGGTCGCAGGTTCGAATCCTGCCACCCCGACCGGTAAAAAGACTTTCAGTAATGGAAGTCTTTTTTGTTTTATATTCTACTTAAAAAGTATATAATTTCCATTTTTCTCCTTAAACTATAATAATTTACCACAAAAAAATAAAAAGTGAGGCTTTATATTTTAGAAATAATTATTTTTGCTTTACATAAACAAACGAAAAACACTAAATGTTAATTATTGGTATTGCCGGCGGAACCGGTAGTGGTAAAACTACTGTAGTTCATCAAATTATGAATGAGTTACCTTCTACTGAAGTGGGTATCATTTCACAAGATTCTTATTATAAAGAAACGCATCATCTTTCGTATGAAGAAAGAACTAAGATCAATTTCGATCATCCTAGAGCTATTGATTTTGATTTATTAGTCAAACATTTAAAAGAATTAAAAGCCGGAAACACTATTGAACAACCCGTGTATTCGTTTGTAACACACGACCGTACGGATGACAGCATTGTAACTCATCCTAGAAAAGTGATGATTGTGGAAGGAATTTTAATTTTAACCAATCCTGAATTGCGTGACATGTTTGACATTAAAGTTTATGTTCATGCCGATTCTGATGAAAGGTTAATCAGACGTTTGAAAAGAGATATTGCCGAAAGAGGTAGGGATATGGAAGAGGTTTTAAATCGTTACCAAACCACTTTAAAGCCCATGCACGAACAGTTCATTGAACCTACAAAAGCTTTTGCTGACATCATCATTCCGAACGATAAATACAACACTGTTGCTATCGACGTAGTAAGAGCCGTAATTAAACAAAGAATCCGATAATTGAAAAAATTAAAAGAAATAGTCAATCGTTTTCCTTTCCTGAAATACTTAGGAAACAAATACGTTTTGGCTTCTTTTTTATTTATTCTTTGGATGATTTTTCTAGACAATTATTCTTATTTTGAACATCGCATTTTAGACAAACAAATAGAGGAACTGGAAGACAACATTAGTTATTACAAAAAAGAAATTGCCGAAGACAGCCTTAAAATAAAGAAACTAAAAAATACCGATCAGATTGAGAAATATGCTCGCGAAAAATATTACATGAAACGAGCTAACGAAGATGTTTATCTTATTGAATATGAAGATAACCAAAACCAAGAAGACGACTCTGATTTTTAATATACAAACCAAACACTAATTATGGAAAGCGAAAAACTGTTTGACGAATTCGACGTTGTTTCTTCAAAAGAATGGAAACAGAAAATTCAGTTTGAACTTAAAGGTGCCGACTACAACGAAACCCTAGTTTGGGAAAGTCCCGAAGGCATTAAAGTGAAGCCTTTTTACCATGTTGACGAATTTGAAAACAATGTAAACGTTACCACTAACGTTACCGATTTTAAAATTCTACAAAATGTTTTTGTACACAATGTTAGTAAAGCTAATGAAAAAGCAAAAAACACCTTAAATCGTGGTGCAGAAAGCATTCGTTTTTCAATTGAAAACGATACTATTTCTTTAGAAGACCTATTCGCTGATTTACCTAACGAAAACACATCGTATTCTTTTTATTTGCCTTTTATCTCAAACGATTTCGTAACTAAAATTAATGCGTTTGCAAAACAAAACAACTATCAAATCACACTATTAATTGATAGTATCGGGCAATTAGTTAAAGACGGAAATTGGTTCGAAAATTTAGAACAAGATTTTTCTAAACTCAACCAAATTGCTAAAAATAGTAGTTTATCCTTTTTAAACATTAATGCAGCAACCTATCAAAATGCGGGAGCCAATATTGTTCAGCAAATTGCATATACTTTAGCGCATGCCAACGAATATTTCAACCGCATCGAAAACATCAATACGCCAATCACTATTGAAGTTGCAGTGGGTTCTAATTATTTCTTTGAAATTGCCAAATTGAGAGCGTTGCGAATACTTTTCAACTTGTTAGCCAAAGAATACAACCATACCTTCGATTGCCAAATCATCGCAACTCCAACCAAACGAAACAAAACATTATACGATTACAACGTGAACTTGTTGCGTACCACAACCGAATGTATGTCAGCTATTTTAGGTGGAGCCAATGCAGTTAGCAATTTAGCGTATGATGCCATTTATCACAAAGACAACGAATTTGGCGATAGAATTTCAAGAAATCAGCTTTTGGTTTTAAAGAACGAAAGTTATTTTGACAAAGTCAACAATCCGGCGGATGGTGCTTATTATATTGAAACGTTGACCGAACAGTTAGCAGAAAAAGCATTGAGTTTATTCAAAGATATTGAAGCAAATGGCGGTTTCATCACACAAGTAATCGAAGGAACTATTCAACGAAAAATTGTAGAAAGCGCTCAAAAAGAACAAGAATTATTCGAAAACGGAAAAGAAATTTTATTGGGAACCAATAAATATCCGAATAAGAATGACCAAATGAAAAACGATTTGGAATTGTATCCGTTTGTGAAACAAAATCCGAGAAAAACATTGGTTACGCCAATCATCGAAAAACGTCTGGCCGAAAAAATGGAACAAGAACGATTAGCTTCAGAATAATTTTGTAACTTTCATAAAAAGAACGCCATGGAAGCCATTAGAAGATTTGTAAAAGTAAAAAATAATCAAGTAAACATCACTTTACCTGACGATTTCCATGCTGATGAAGTCGAAGTAATCATTCTTGCTAAAACGGAAGTAGATTCTGGTCTTTCACAAGAGCAAATTAAAATTTTAGACGAAAGAGTTCATGAACCGGAAAGTGAATACATAACTTCCAATGAATCTTTAGAGCAATTAAAAAAGAAATATGGATATTAAAATTCTTGTTTCTAAAAAAGCTCAACGTGAAATTGAAAATGCCATGGACTATTATTCAGAAATCAATCCAAACCTTTCGTTACGATTTTATTCTGAATTAGTAGAAGCTTATAAAAAACTTGAAATTAATCCAAATTATCAAATTAGATATAAACAGTACAGAGCAATTCCTTTAAAAGTTTTTCCCTTTATCTTGTTTTATAGCTATGAGGAAAATAACGAGACTATTAAAATTTTATCTTGTTTTCATACCTCACAAAATTCAAATAAATACCCAAAATAGTTTCAACAACTATGAGAAAAAATATACAACATTTACAATTAGTCAAAGGCGAAAAGTCAGAAGTTGTCAGCTCGAGCGGAGTTGAAAACTTCACAACTGCCGAAGGCATTGAAGTAAAACCGACTTATTCTGAAGAAGATATTCAAAATTTAGAACAAATTGGTTTTGCTGCGGGCTTTGCTCCCAATCTTCGCGGACCTTATTCTACTATGTATGTACGTCGTCCGTGGACCATTCGTCAATATGCAGGTTTTTCAACTGCCGAAGAAAGTAATGCTTTTTACAGAAGAAACTTAGCAGCCGGGCAAAAAGGTCTTTCCGTTGCTTTCGATTTAGCCACGCACCGCGGGTATGATTCTGACCACGATCGTGTAGTAGGTGATGTAGGTAAAGCCGGAGTAGCCATTGACTCGGTGGAAGATATGAAAATTCTTTTCGACCAAATTCCTTTAGGCGAAATGTCGGTTTCCATGACCATGAACGGTGCAGTGTTACCCATCATGGCTTTCTACATTGTTGCTGCAGAAGAACAAGGCGTAAAACCGGAATTACTTTCGGGAACGATCCAAAATGATATTTTAAAGGAGTTCATGGTGCGTAATACCTATATTTACCCACCTACTCCATCCATGAAAATTATTGCTGACATTTTTGAATACACCAGCAAATTCATGCCAAAATTCAACTCCATTTCCATTTCCGGTTACCACATGCAAGAAGCCGGAGCTACCGCCGATATTGAGTTGGCCTACACTCTAGCTGATGGTTTGGAATACGTAAGAACCGGATTAGCTGCCGGAATGAAAGTAGATGACTTCGCTCCTCGCCTTTCGTTTTTCTGGGCTATCGGGATGAATCATTTCATGGAAATTGCAAAAATGCGTGCCGGTCGTATGCTTTGGGCGAAATTATTGAAACAATTTGAACCAAAAGACGATAAATCATTAGCATTGCGTACGCACTGTCAAACTTCAGGTTGGAGTTTAACCGAACAAGATCCGTTTAACAATGTAGCACGTACTGCGATCGAAGCTGCCGCTGCTGCTTTTGGCGGAACACAATCATTACACACTAATGCGTTAGACGAAGCTATTGCTTTACCAACCGATTTCTCGGCTCGTATTGCTCGTAATACACAAATTTACTTGCAAGAAGAAACCAAAATTTGTAAAACGGTTGATCCTTGGGCAGGAAGTTATTATGTAGAAAGTTTAACAGCAGAAATCGCTGAAAAAGCTTGGGCTTTAATTCAAGAAGTAGAAGAATTAGGCGGAATGACCAAAGCTATTGAAGCCGGAATTCCGAAATTGCGTATTGAAGAAGCCGCTGCTCGTAAACAAGCTCGTATTGACAGTGGACAAGATATTATTGTTGGAGTAAACAAATACCGTTTAGAAAAAGAAGATCCGTTACATATTTTAGAAGTAGATAACCAAGTTGTTCGTAAACAGCAAATTGAGCGTTTGGAACAAATTAAAGCTACTCGTGACAACGTAAAAGTAGCCGAATGTTTAGCCAAATTAACAGAATGTGCAAAAACAGGAAACGGAAACTTATTAGATTTAGCAGTAGATGCAGCGCGCAACAGAGCTACTTTAGGCGAAATTAGCGATGCATTAGAAACTGTTTTCGGAAGATACAAAGCGCAAATCAGAAGTTTTAGTGGCGTGTACAGTAAAGAAATTAAAAACGACGAAAGCTTTGAAAAAGCAAAACAATTAGCAGATGCCTTTGCTGCTAAAGAAGGTCGAAGACCTCGTATTATGATTGCCAAAATGGGTCAGGACGGGCACGACCGTGGTGCAAAAGTTGTAGCTACCGGTTATGCTGATGTCGGTTTTGACGTAGACATTGGACCTTTGTTCCAAACACCGACCGAAGCAGCCAAACAAGCCGTAGAAAATGACGTTCACGTTTTAGGTGTTTCTTCCTTAGCGGCGGGACACAAAACTTTAGTTCCGCAAGTAATTGAAGAATTGAAAAAATACGGACGTGAAGACATTATGGTGATTGTGGGCGGGGTTATTCCTGCACAAGATTATCAATATTTATTTGATGCCGGTGCGGTAGCCGTTTTTGGTCCGGGAACAAAAATTAGCGATGCGGCCATTACTATTTTAGATATTTTAATGGAGGATTAAACTACTACTCTAATTGAAAAACACCAGCGTTATGCAGGTGTTTTTTTTTATTTTAAATCCACACTGTAGGTTCTTTGTAATTTTCTTCGAAATAAGTTACATATTGTACCATTCGAGGTTTTTCACCATGATTAGGTGTGGCACAATGTGGCAAAGATTGATCCCAGATGACCATATCTCCGGCTTCCCCGGTAATAGCCACAGGTTGTAAAGTTTCTACAGCATATTCTCTCGGATGTATGTTTTCCGGAACTTGTGTTAACCAATCCCCTATTTTGTGATGAAAACCCGGTACGCAATGAAAAGCACCATCCATTGAACCACAATCAGAAAGATAAATTAATCCTTGTAATCGAAACAGTATAGGTTGTTGCAAGCTTACATCCCAATGCAAACTGCTTCCTTTAAAAGAATAAGTTGACGTTACAGGAGGGTTAAAACTCACTTTATCAATAGTCTTATATATTTGTTGAGATTGATACAATTGTTCGTATGCTTTTTTGATTCGTGCTGAGGATCTGTTCTTTTCTAATATGGGATGATCGAAAAAATTAACCATCAAACCTTTTTGCATAGGATGGGATACATACCAGGAATCCGGATTATCGGGTTGCATTCCTAAAAATTCCCAAATAATGTGTTGAGTAGTCAAGCAATCTTCCTTAGCAATAGCATTTTTTAACACCAAATAGCCATTTGTCTCAAAAAATTGCAAATCACTTTCGCTCAAAACCATTTCCTGTTGATCCTCAACAGAAATAAGCGTAACTGATTTTTTGTTTATCCATTTTTCAAAATCCTCAACGGAAGGCTTATCAAAATATAAGTGGTGTAAAGCTTCGTCTAGTCCTACTCCATTCTTATACAAATACTCCATTTCCTGAGCCCAACTTGTTGTAGCTGTAGATTCTCCTTGTAAAATACGATTTCGGAATGAAGCTGATATAGGATTCATATTTTGTATTATTATGTACCTATCAAAAATATGAAATTATTATTTATTTTCTTAAATTTATCACATGTCAAAACTACCTAATAATACTACCAGTATATTTTCTGTGATGTCGCAATTAGCGAACCAGCACAAAGCCATTAATTTATCACAAGGATTTCCGAACTTCCCGGAAGATGAGCATTTGTTACACATTTCAGAACGTATTATTCGAGAAAATATCCATCAATATACACCAATGGCGGGATTGCCTTTGTTACTAGAAAAAATTGCGCAACAAACGCAAAAACAATATAACAGAAAAGTAAATAGTACAACTGAGATACTCATTACAGCCGGCGCTACACAAGGAATTTTCACGGCTATCAATACTTTTATAAATCAAGGTGATGAAGTTATTATTTTAGATCCAAGTTATGATAGTTATGAACCATCTGTCTTAGTGGCAGGCGGAAAACCTATACGTGTTTCATTGAATTCAGATTACACTCCAAATTTTAATACCATTGAGGCTGCGATAACTCCAAAAACAAAAATGATTGTAGTGAATAATCCGCATAATCCAACAGGTAGAATTTGGACTGTAGAAGATTTTGAAGACTTAGAAACTATTCTTGAAAAACATCCTCAACTTTTAGTTTTGGGAGACGAAGTGTATGAATACATCACGTTTTCACAACCACATATTTCATTTAACACCCGAGAAAAGTTAAAACACAGAACAATCATTGCTTCTTCTTTTGGAAAATCGTTACATGTTACGGGTTGGAAAATCGGTTATTTGATTGCTCCCGAACATTTAATGAATGAAATAAAGAAAGTGCATCAATTCTTGGTTTTCAGTGTCAATAGTTTTTCTCAACATGCTATTGCTCAATATCTGGAATTTGTTGATTTTGATGCGATTTCAAAAATGTATAAAGCAAAACGAGATCTATTCCAAAATTTACTAAAAGACAGTCATTTTGAAATATTACCATGTGACGGAACCTATTTTCAAATGGTGAATTACCACGCGATTTCAAAAGAAAATGATGTTGATTTTGCTAAACGATTAATTTCCGAGCATGGTGTGGCTTCTATTCCCATTTCCGTTTTTTATGAAGATGCTACCGACAAACACATGCTGCGTTTTTGTTTTGCCAAAACGGATGAAACTTTGATTGCCGCTACTGAAAAATTGTGTAATATCTATGTTTGAATCTGTTATAAAACAAAAAAGACACTTCTTATCAGTGTCTTTTTTATTCAGGCAGATATTTAGAATTCTTCATATCCATTTTTTGCTTCCGATTATTGCTGCTTCTTCCCTTTAGATTTCTTCTTTTTCTTGTCCTTTAACAACTCTTTTTTGCTTTTGATTCGTTTTTCGGTTTCTTCAATTTCTGAAGAATAATTAGAAAAATCTAACAATTTAGCTTCTTTAACGATTTCTAAAGCGGCTTTCCATTGTTGTTGTTTTTCCAAAACTTTACTCTTTTTCAACAACATCATGACTTTGTCGACACCTTTAACGGTTAAAGAAAAGTCGATTAATCTCAAAGCTTCGTCTAAATCTTCGTTCCAAAACAAGGTTTCGGCATAATACGGATACACGACAACAGCATGGATATCGATAGCCAAAGCTTCGCTATAATATTCTTTTGCGGCTTCATAATCTTGGAACTGTTCGGCGTAAAAACGTCCGTACAAGCATAAAGCCAATACATTTTTATTGTCGTAAGCCAAAGCATATCCTAAAGATTCCAACGATTCTTCCAAATAATACGGATAATTATCCAATGCCTGAACTACATATTTATCTATTGATTGCATCTCTAATTTGTTTTTTGCCGTTTTGGCGTTCTTTTTTGTTTTGCTTTCCTTTTTTCTCTTTCTTAAAATCAGTTCCTTCAAAAGTTCGGATGGGATTTCCACGCTCAATTTGCATTTGATTCATCCAGACTTGTTGAAACTGATTTTGGTATTGCTCTTTTTCGGCTTCTTGTAATTTTTGCATCAAACGCTCGGTTGCTACTTTTTTATTCTGATGTTGCGAACGCGAATCCATGCTTACCACTGAAATTCCTGTGGGTATGTGTGTGGCTCTCACTGCCGAACTCACTTTGTTCACATGTTGTCCGCCTGCACCCGAACTTCGCATGGCTTGGTATTGAATTTCTTTTTCAGAAAACTGAAATGTCGTTTGCGATTCGACTTCAAAAATCCCTATAAACCAATTCTTGCGTTTGTGGAACTTTCGGAAAGTGCTTTTGCCAATCCATTGAATAGTTCCCAACCAAGAAGCTGTAAAAGTGGTAACATCTTTCCCTTGCAAAGCCACCATAGCCGAAACTACTGTTCCATTTTCTTGTCCTGCTTCGCGATGCAATACCGTTGCCGAAATTTTGAGCATTTCTGCTTCTTCGAGTACTTTTTTTAAAACCTGAACCACCACCCAGTCGCACTCTGCCGGACCTCTGCCCGATGTAATTTGTATAATCTTGTCCATTTTACTTTTCAAACATTTGCTTAGACAGCCGAATAGCCCCGATTGCAGCGGCATCTTCCGCAATTTTGCGGAAATACAGCGAAAAGCGGGAATGCCCGATGGCTGAACAGCCGAAACCATTCGCTTCTAAACGTTCTTATTATTTATCCATTCGCACAATTTTAGGCGTAAATGTTCCTAAAACACTCACCAACTCTTTTTGCAATTCCATTACGGTATGAATGTTTTTGTAGGCCATAGGCGCTTCGTCGACACTTCCACCAATTAAAGTAACATTGTGTTCTTTCAACTCTTTTTTGATTTGGCTTTGCGTTAGTGTAGCTTTACACTTTCCTCGCGAAAGCAATCGACCGGCACCATGCGAAGCGGAATTCAGCGCTTCTTCATTTCCTTTCCCCATCACGATGAATCCGGGCGTCGTCATAGAGCCCGGAATAATCCCGAGTTCGCCTTGAGCGGCCGGAGTAGCTCCTTTGCGGTGCACGATACACTCTTTGCCATTCACCTGCTCTTTCCATGCGAAATTGTGATGGTTTTCTATAGTCAATGCAATGCGTTTTCCGAGTGCTTTGGCTATGCGACGGTGAATGTCTTCGTGACAAGCTTTAGCATAATCACCTGCTAAATTCATAGCAAGCCAATATTCCTGTCCGTCGTGCGTGTTCAAATCGAGCCAAGCCAAATGCTGAACATTTTTAGGCAACGGACATTGTTTAGTTGCCAAATACGTATAATGTTTCGCAATATTAGCTCCGAAACCACGAGAACCGCTGTGCGACAAAACCGCCAGATATTCGCCTGCTTCTAACTTCCATTCAGGTAAAGTTTCTTGCAGATTGACAACGCCAAACTCAACAAAGTGATTGCCTCCGCCGGAAGTTCCCAATTGCTTGTAAGCTTTATCCAATAGCTGTTTGACAACCGGAATGTTTTGGAATTCTTTGCGAGAAAACACTTCATGATCGGCTTTGACTTTATGCGTTTCCGACATGCCAAATTTGGTATGATCGGTTAAAATTGCTTTTAACTGTTCTTCTTTCCCTTTCATGAAGGAAGCCGGTACATCGAAAACCGACAAACTCATTCGGCAACCGATATCTACTCCAACTCCATACGGAATGACCGCGTTGTCTGTTGCCAAAACACCACCGATAGGCAACCCATAACCGGAATGTGCATCGGGCATTAAAGCACCTTGAACTGCAATAGGAAGTTTTAGTGCGTCGTACAGCTGAAACTTAGCTTGCTCTTCAATTTCGTTTTCTCCGAAAATAGAAAAAGGCGCTCGGGTGTTTCGTAATTGCTGTAACTTTACTTGAACCGGATTAACTAAACCTTCCGCTACTTTTCCCCAAGTTCCGTGATTTTTGAACTTTTCAGGATGCAAGAGCACTTCTTTAGCTTCGGATAAAATACTTTCTTTTTTTTCTCTTTTGCGATATCTGTTAATTTGCCCTAAGGCTATATTGATTGTATTATTTTTAGGAAAACCCAATTTGATTAGATCTCTTCCTGATAATTTATTTCCCATATTAAAAATTTGAAATGATAGATTCCTTTGGAACAAAATAGGCCATAGCAAATTTGTCCTCAACAGGATTTTGATAAAATGTTCCGGGGAAATTTTGGAAAATCTAGAATACAAAAAAGCCCGAAACTAATTGTCTTCGGGCTTTTTCATATTTTGAATTCTTTTGTTCTAAATATCAGAAAGACCACGAAGAAAAGTTACACCAGTTCCAACTGATGAGTAACTTAAAGATGTTAATTGTAGTACAAACATTTTTCTTCGTTTTTATGAGTTAATATTTATTTGATGTGCAAAGATTTGTATTTATTTTTTAAATTTCCAAATATTTTTTTCGTTCGTGTAAAAATTATAGTTGAAAATTAGCTTCTTCAATTGCTTTTATAGCCTCTTCAAAAGAGATTTGTTCAATTTCCTTAAAAAAATCAATTTCAGTAGCATGTGGTAAAAAATCGGACACAATGCGAATGATAAAATCCTGTGGTTTCTTTAAATACATAAATGTATAATCTTCCATATTAACAATAGTTCCTGTAGTAAGATGGGTTGTTTTTACAAACTTATCAGAAGTTAAAGACGTTAAACAAGGTAAATTGGTTTTGGCATTTTCAACTATTAATCTTCCGTTTTCAAAAAGTTCACCTTGGTAACCGTATAAAGAGCAAGCTGTAATTTCGACTGGTTTTCCTAATTTTAGTTCTTTAGGCAAAACATTCTCTTGTCCTATAATAGCTCCAAAACCTAACAGAACACACAAATCATGTTCAGGAAGGCTCATCATGGCCTTAGCAGTACTCTCCCGACCTATTCCAGACACTATAACGTTGTAGTTGTTTTTCAATTTCACTGCTTTTTGTAGTGCTTTCTGTACTTTCTGCTGTTCAATATCCATTGGTGTGAGGAGGACTATGTTCATGATAAAAAATGTATTTAATAAAATATTACTATTTAATTTATGAAATTTTAAAACTTTCCGTTAAAAAAAGCGCAATGAGGCTTACAGCAAAAAAAAACGTTTTTTCTGTAAAAAAATATGACAAATATCATTAATTTTGTATACAAATAACAACGAAACAAATATATTAACCAAATCTCGCATGGAAGAAATACAAAGACCAAATGTAATTGACAAGGAAGTCATTTGGGACAAGACTAAAGTCTTAATGAGTAAAACAGATAAATTTGGTACTATTGAATATGCAAATGAAGCATTTGTAGACACTTCAGGGTACGAAGATTACGAATTAGTAGGCAAGCCTCATAATATTATCAGACATCCTGATATGCCTAAAGTCATCTTTAAAGTATTATGGGACAACTTAAAACAAGGTAATAATTTTCATGCTATTGTTAAAAACTTAGCTAAATCCGGAAGATATTATTGGGTAATTACGGATTATGAAGTAATTGAAAATGACAAAGGAGAAATTGTTAATTATATAGGAAGAAGAACTGCAGTTCCTGAAGAAATTATAACTAAGGATATTGAGCCTCTTTACAAAAAATTAATTCAAATTGAAGAAGCTAGTGGTGTAGAAGGTTGTGAAAAATACTTAACAGGTTTCTTAGAAGAGCAAGGAAAAACATATGACCAATATGTTTTAGGACTTTTAGCTGATTATGAAAAGAAAAATAATCCTCAGCCCGAAATTGAAGTTGTTGAAGAAAAAGGATTTTTCGGAAAGCTTTTTGGAAGATAAAAATTATTTTTTATATATATTTGAGCGCCTTACTGGCGCTTTTTTTTGTTTTTTTTTCAAAAAACTAACAAATATCATATTAGTTAACTTTCAATTAAAATAACTTCGCCTTATAATTTAAAAACTAACCTAAAATGAAAAAAAATTACCTATTTTATTTACAATTATTTTTTATTTTTTTCACTTTCCATTCAATTAATGCCCAATATAAACCAGACATGGTTACTGTAAAAGGAGGAACTTTTATGATGGGTACAAAAGAAAACCCATATATAGAAACTGACGAACAATTAGCTCACGAGGTAAGCGTAAATGATTTTGAAATCGGAAAATTTGAAGTATCTATTTTCGAATGGAGTGCTTACGTAAGAGATCAAAAACTAAAGTTCCCTAATATTAGCTATGTATCAAAAAACTCACCGATTCGTTCTATATCATGGATTGACGCTATTAATTATTGCAATTGGCTAAGTGAAAAAAACGGCTATAAACCTGTTTACAAAAGAGTCAACAATCAATATACTTGCGATTTTTCTGCAAACGGATACCGTTTACCTACTGAAGCTGAATGGGAATTTGCTGCTAAAGGCGGAAACCAAACAAAAAACTTCAAATACTCAGGCAGTAGCAAAGCTGAAATTGTGGCTTGGTACAAAGAAAACAGCGCCGGAAAAATTCATCAAGTAGGCACAAAACTAGCCAATGAATTAGGAATTTACGATATGAGCGGAAACGTTTGGGAATGGTGTTGGGACTGGTATAACAAAGATTTTTATTTAACAGAAAGTGGCGATAATCCTGACGGACCGGAAAGAGGAACAGAGAGATGTTTAAGAGGTGGAAGCTGGGACAGCAGGCTTTATTCTTTACGCTGTGCCAACAGACTTAAAGACAAGCCTTTTGTGAGTTCCGAATTCTACGGATTCAGATTAGCCAGAACTATAAATTAAAGAGAAACAAAAGTTTCTCTTTTTTTTATAAAAAAATCTTAACTTCAATCATTCAACTGAACGTTTTTCCTATCTTGCCATAAAAGTTCTATTGTTAACAAAATTGAGTTGAAAAAACAATAAATAATTGTATTTTTACCACTCAAAAATTTTAAACGTCAAATGGGTAAAATCATAGCAATTGCCAATCAAAAAGGAGGAGTTGGCAAAACCACTACTTCTGTAAATTTAGCTGCTGCTCTAGGAGTGCTAGAAAAAAAGGTATTATTAATTGATGCCGATCCTCAGGCAAATGCCAGCTCTGGTTTGGGTATTGATGTGGAAACTGTTGAAATAGGAACTTATCAAATCCTGGAACACAGCAACACACCGGAAGAAGCAACAATAGGATGTTCTTCTCCTAACGTATCTGTTATTCCTGCCCATATTGACTTGGTCGCTATCGAAATTGAATTGGTAGACAAAGAGAACCGCGAATACATGCTAAAACAAGCATTAGAAAGCGTAAAAGATAAATACGATTATATCATTATTGACTGTGCTCCTTCTCTTGGTCTTTTAACTTTAAATGCTTTAACGGCTGCCGATAGTGTTGTAATTCCTATCCAATGCGAATATTTTGCTTTAGAAGGTTTAGGAAAATTACTGAATACTATTAAAAGTGTTCAAAAAGTTCACAATCCTGACTTAGATATTGAAGGGTTGCTACTTACTATGTATGATTCTCGTTTAAGACTTTCTAACCAAGTGGTTGAAGAAGTTCAAAAGCACTTTAACAATATGGTTTTTGAGACGATTATTCAAAGAAATATCAAATTGAGCGAAGCACCTAGTTTTGGTGAAAGTATTATCAACTATGATGCTGCTAGTAAAGGCGCGACCAACTATTTAAACTTAGCTGAAGAAATTATCAAGAAAAATAAATAATTAAGAATGGCGAAAGCAATAAAAAAACAAGCTTTAGGAAGAGGATTATCGGCTTTATTAAAAGATCCGGCAAACGATATTAAATCGGTTGAAGATGCTGGTGCTGACAAAGTTGTAGGCAATATTATTGAGCTTGAATTAGATGCAATTGAAATTAACCCTTTTCAACCCAGAAGCAATTTTAATGAAGAAACATTAAAAGAACTAGCTACTTCTATTAAAGAATTAGGTGTTATTCAACCCATTACTGTTCGAAAATTAGATTTCAATAAATACCAGTTAATTTCCGGAGAAAGAAGACTTCGTGCTTCAAAATTAGCCGGATTAGGTACTATTCCAGCTTATATTCGTTTAGCTAATGATAACGAATCATTAGTAATGGCTTTGGTTGAAAATATTCAACGTCATGATTTAGACCCTATCGAAGTTGCCATTTCTTACCAACGATTAATCGATGAAATTAACTTAACGCAAGAAGAGTTGAGTGAGCGCGTTGGAAAAAAACGTTCTACAATTACTAATTATCTTCGTCTTCTAAAATTAGACCCGATCATTCAAACCGGAATGAGAGATGGTTTTATCTCTATGGGACACGGTAGAGCATTAATCAACATTGATGATTTTGATGCTCAAAGCGAAATTTACCACAAAGTAGTTACCCAAAGTCTTTCGGTACGTGAAACAGAAGCTTTGGTTAAAAAATATCACGAAAGCTTATTACCGAAGACAGATAAACCAGCTTCTTCAAAATCTTTTGATATAGAAGAAACGGATAAAAAAGCATTTACCAGCTTCTTTGGTGCTAAAGTAGATGTAAAAGTAGCCGGTAATGGAAAGGGGAAAATTACAATTCCTTTTCATTCGGAAGAGGACTTTAATCGAATTTTGAAACTAATCAATACTTAGTGAACTTAAGACGTTTTTTAATATTGTTTCTCCTGTTTCTTTGGAGTTTTTCAGCTAATGCTCAAGAAGTAGAAGAAATTTCTATTCAACCATTAGATACTACCAAAGTTACTATTGATCCTTTATCTCCATCAAAAGCAGCATTTTATTCTGCTGTTGTTCCTGGACTTGGACAAATTTATAATAAGAAATACTGGAAACTCCCCATTGTATATGGAGGCTTAGCAGCCGGTATTTATTTCTATTCCTGGAATAATAAAAAATACCACGAATATAGAGATGAATACAAAAGAAGACTAGACGGAACATCTGACTCTTCACATCCCGTTTATGGCGGATTAGCTGATGACGGATTAATACGTGCACAGCGTTTTCATCAACGAAATCGAGATTTGTCAGCGCTTATCACTGCAGGGATATATATACTAAACATTATTGACGCCAATGTTGACGCCCATTTAATGCAATTTAACGTTAATGACAACTTATCTGTTGCTCCTGACATTCATCAAAATCAAATCGATTATAAATTCAATACAGGTGTTAGACTCACTCTAAATTTTTAACATTTTATTAGCTAACAAAATATTTCAAGCAACAACTAACACATCATGAAAATAGCACTTTTGGGATACGGAAAAATGGGGAAGGTTATTGAAAGAATCGCCTTGGAACGAGGGCACGAAATTGTTCTTCGAAAAGGAAGCCAAGATTCTTTTGACGCCTTAAAAAATGCCGATGTTGCTATTGATTTTAGTGTTCCTTCAAGTGCGGTTGAAAATATTTCAGCATGTCTTGAACAAGGAATTCCGGTTGTTAGCGGAACTACAGGTTGGTTAGAAAAATACGACGAAATGGTGGCTTTATGCCAAAGTAAAAACGGAAGTTTTATTTACGGTTCCAATTTTAGTTTAGGCGTTAATATTTTCTTTGAATTGAATGAATATTTAGCCAAAATGATGGCTAATTTGAGAGATTACAAAGTAAGTATGGAAGAAATCCACCATACCCAAAAATTAGATGCACCAAGTGGAACTGCTATTTCATTGGCAAACGGAATTATCCAAAATACAGATTACACGAACTGGACGTTAGAAACTCCTAAAGAAGGAGAAATTCATATTGAAGCCAAACGAATTGAAAACATTCCGGGAACACATAGTATTTTTTATGATAGTGTAGTGGATCAAATCGAAATTAAACACACCGCTCATAGCAGAGAAGGTTTCGCTTTAGGTTCTGTTATTGCTGCTGAATGGCTAGTTGACAAAAAAGGGGTGTTCACTATGAAAGACGTCTTAGGAATTTAACAAAAAACGAATTAAACGAACAAACAAAATACAAAATGGATATATCAAACTGGTTACTATTTATCTTATTAGTTCAAATTATCCACGGATTAGGAACTTGGAAATTATACATAGCTGCTAATCGAAAAGCTTGGGAAGCTTTCGTTCCGGTTTACAATGCTATTGTTTTGATGAAAATCATTAACCGCCCTACATGGTGGACTTTATTGCTTTTCATTCCTATTATCAATTTGTTTATGTTTCCCATTATTTGGATAGAAACATTGCGAACTTTTGGCAAAAAGTCAACACTTGAAATGCTTTTAGGTGTAATTACTTTTGGTTTTTTTATTGCCTATGTTAACTATACACAATCCGTAACTTATCATGCAGAACGCGATTTAAAAGCACCTACAAAAGCTATGGATACTGTTGGCTCTTTAGCATTTGCCATTATTGTTGCTACGTTTGTTCATACTTACTTTATACAGCCATTTACTATTCCTACTTCATCATTAGAAAAATCGCTATTGGTCGGTGATTTTCTTTTCGTGAGTAAGTTTCATTATGGGGCAAGAACACCAATGACTACTGTTGCGGCACCAATGGTTCACGATACATTGCCTATTGTTCATACCAAATCCTATATCAGTTGGCCACAATTGCCTTATTTTAGATTACCGGGCTTTCAAAAAGTAGAACATAATGATATTGTAGTTTTCAATTGGCCTGTTGATACTGTTTATAAATTCTTTGATCGTTCAGGAAGAAAGGCCGACAAGCCTATCGACAAGAAATCTAATTACGTAAAAAGATGTGTAGGCTTACCGGGAGATACTTTGAGTATTAAAGACGGTTATGTTTATATTGACGGAAAAAAGATCCAACTTCCGGAAAGAGCCAAACCTCAATATTCATACAAAGTAGCTTTTGACGCTAAAACTCCACCTAATTTTGAATACATTTTAAAAGAACTGAATATTACAGATCCTGCCTATCAATCTGCCCAAGATACTGTATTATTTTCAGCACTTACTGAAGAAAGCGTAAATCGTTTGAAAAACGTTCCGGGTATTAAAGGTGTGGTAAAAATAATTTCTCACGGATCTGAAAAAGCTATTTTCCCTCATACTAAAGATTGGAACGTAGATAATCTGGGACCAATTTACATTCCTAAAGCGAGAGCTACTGTTGCTCTAAATACTGAAACGCTTCCTTTTTATAAAAGAATCATAACCGATTACGAGAAAAACACATTAGAAGTAAACGGTAACGAAATAAAAATCAATGGAATACCTACAAATTCTTATACTTTCAAACAAAATTATTATTGGATGATGGGTGACAATCGTCACAATTCTGAGGATTCTCGTTATTGGGGTTACGTGCCGGAAGATCATATTGTAGGAAAACCGATTTTCATTTGGATGAGTATTGATGGTATCAACAATGGTATGAAAAACTGGAAAATCCGTTGGGACAGATTATTCACTACCGTTTCTGGTGAAGGTCAACCGCAATCTTATTTTAAATATTTCTTAGTTTTACTTGGCTTATATTTTGTAGGCGAATATTTTTGGAAGAAAAAGAAAAAAGCAAAAGAATTAAACAATTAAATAATGACCCCGAACTTGTTTCGGGTTCTTTTTATCTGAATATTTTAAGGAAGCTGAAATACATTCGCTTGACAAAAAGATTTTTACCAAATGAACATCATATTACATCCGACATATTTTCCTTCTATCAGTCATTATGTAGCTATGGCGCAAGCTGAATCTATTACTTTTGAGATAGAAGATAATTTTCAAAAACAAACCAACAGAAACCGAATGTACATCTACAGTCCGAATGGCGTTCAAATGTTAAACATTCCGTTAAAACATTCCAAAGAAGTTCATCAAAAGTTTAAAGATGTAAAAATCGAAAATGCTTTTGATTGGCAAAAAAATCACTTTAAATCGTTAGAAGCCGCTTATAGAACTTCGCCTTTTTTTGAATATTTTGAAGACGATTTCAGACCTGTTTTTGAAAAACAACATACTTTTATGTTGGATTTGAATTTCGAAATTTTCCAAATTATCAACGATTGTTTAGGTATTGACTTTCCTTTTTCTAAAACCGATGAATATTTCCATGACGTTCCGGAAAAAACAGATTTCCGATATTTAGTCAATGGTAAAAAAGATATTTTCGTAAACGAAGAATACACTCAAGTTTTCGAAGAAAAACACGGTTTTTTACCTAATTTAAGTATTTTGGATTTACTTTTTAACGAAGGTAGACACGCTAAGGACTATTTATTGAATCAAAAACTGTAATTATTTTTTCAAATTAATTCGTGTATAAACTGGAAAGTGATCGCTTAATTTCACTTGAACATCCGTTTTATATTCTTTGATTTCAAAATCTTTATCGGTTAAAACATAGTCAATACGAGCCGGATAAAAATCAAAATTATAGGATTTTCCAAAACCACTTCCGGCTTCTTCAAAAGCGTCTTTCATATCACCTTTAATGGTTCGGTAAACGTATGAAAACGCACTGTTATTCATGTCTCCGCAAATAATTTTGGGATATGAACATCCTGAAAAATGCTTCTGAATAATTTCTGCCTGTAACTGTTGTTCGCTGAATGCCTGACTGATACGTTTGAAAATAAACTTCGACTTATTTTCATCTATTTTTTCGTGAATATCAGTACTTATTTTTACGGATTGTAAATGCATGCTATACACGCGAATAGTATCTTTTTGGCGAACCAAATCAGCATAAATAACATTATTGCTTGTATTCGGAAAGTCAATTTCACCACTATTTATGATTTCATATTTTGAAAAAATAGCTTGACCATATTTGTTTCTTTCGCCATACACTTTTACATATTGGTACGGAAAATTTCGAAGTCTCACCTTTTCATTTGGCGAATATTCCTGTAAACACAATACATCGGGATTATAATCCTGAATAACATCTGTGATTTGTTCCGGAACATCTTTTATAGGCAGCCATTCGTATAAATTAAACAAACGAACATTATAGCTCATCAATTTAAAATCGGAAGGATCCTCAAGTAAATTGGTTTCTGAAAATTTATAAAATGTACTGATAAACGGAAAACCGATTAACAACACAATTCCCGACAAAACTGCTTTTCGCTTCAATTGTAAAATCCAAATGACAAAAAAGATGAAATTCAGCATCAAGAACAAAGGCATTAACAGCGTTAATACACTTAAAAAAGGAAATAATTTGGGTGCCAAAAACGGCAAAATATACGCAAGGAAAGTTGCTAAAGCTAGCACTTTATTGAAAAAAAATACGACTTTGGTAATCAGTGATTCTTTTTGCATTTACTTTCTTCCTACCTTAAATAAAAAATCTTTTTCTTCTTTTGACAAACTATCGTAACCCGATTGGCTAATTTTATCCAGAATTTCATCAATTCGTTTTTGTTCTACTGTTTTATCAGTTGGCACGTTAGAACTATTATTCGATGAACTTTGTGTAGTAGTGGTATTTTTATACACCGTTTTAAAAGGTGCTTTTTTCTTTGGGACAAACAAATTTTCAAAAAATTCTTGAATTACGGAAATTCCTTTTGATAAATCTGTTCCGTTTTTTAAACTTTTAATGTACAGAAAGCCAAATAAAGCTCCTCCAAGATGTGCTAAATGTCCACCCGTATTGCTTACTGGCATTTGAACCAAATCTAAAAATAAAATGGTAATGGCTATCCAAATCAACTTAATATTTCCAATAAGCATTAAACGAACTTGCATTTCGGGCGCATAAGTAGCCGTAGCCAATAGTATAGCCATGATAGCGCCACTTGCTCCAACCACAACAGAAGCCGTTCCTAAAAGCATATAAGACAATAAAAAAACTGCCCCTGAAAACAAGCCACCAAGGATAAAAACACCTAAAAGCTGACGTTCTGTAAAAAAAGTGGTGAAAATTCGTCCGGTAAAATGCAATACCAACATGTTAAACAACAAGTGTAAAAAGCCGGCATGAACAAACATATAGGTAAAAATCGTCCACGGCGTTTTTAAGAAATACGAAAAATTAGAATGCAAGCCTAAAAAATCATAACAATTAAAAGGCAAGACTCCAGTAGTATACAAAAGTTGTAATAACATAGTTAGCACAAAAATCCCGATGTTCCAAAAGATTAACTTTTGAACCACACCACCTACTCTGTATTGTAATTTTAAGTCTTCTAGTATTGCCATCTAAACTGATTCTTTTACCTTTTACCTTTTTACTTCACTCCTGAAATTATCTATCCCAACGGTTGTTATTGAATTGGTTTTTCTTCCAATACCACATCATTAAAAAGCCGACAACAGCTCCGCCAACGTGTGCAAAATGAGCTACTCCACTTCCACTTCCACCAAAAAGTGAACTTCCTTGTAAGCCCATATATAAATCAATAGCGACAATTACAGGAACAAAATATTTTGCTTTGATTGGCACAGGAATAAACATCATCATCAACTCAGCATTAGGAAACATAAATGCAAATGCAACTAACAGTCCATAAATAGCTCCTGATGCACCAAGAGCAACTCCTAAATACGTTTGCATCATTCCGTTGAATTGAGAATTGGTTAAAATTTCTTGCCAACGCGTATCGTACTTTTCTTCCGAAAGTATATTCATAATTTCCTGTTTATTGAAACTATTGGCTTCCAAAACATGAACTATTTCATTAAAAGAATAATAGTTTACGGCAGTATGTAATAACATAGCTCCTAAACCACAGGAAATATAAAAAAACAGAAATTTTTTACTTCCCCAAAGCTGTTCTAAAGCGCTACCAAAAGTAACCAAGGCGAACATATTAAAGAAAATATGCATGATATTAGCATGCATAAACATGTGGGTTAAAATTTGCCAAAAGCGAAATTTGTCACTTTCAACATAATGCAATGCCAGTAAATCTTCGGCTTGTGGTACAAAATAAGTTCCTACAAAAAATATAATATTAATGATAAGCAGATGCTTAACCATGTCGGTCATTCTCATCATAACGTAAATCTTTTATCAATATCTTCCACACTTAACGTAATGAAAGTTGGTTTATTAAACGGTGATACATTAGGCTCTTTACAAGCAAATAATGCATTCACTAAATTTTCTTGTTCTTTTTCTGCCAAAGCCGTTCCGGTTTTAACCGCTAAACTTTTGGCCATCGACTTGGCAATACTATCACTCAAAGAAAAACTATTTTCAGGAATGTCGTTTTGCAAATTCGAAATTAATTCTTCCAAAACTATAGAAACTTCGCTTTCCTGAACCGTTACCGGAATTCCTGAAATTTGGACGCTTTCCTTTTCAATGGCATCAAACACAAAACCTGTATTTTCTAAAGAAGGTTTCAATTCTTTTAAAAAACCCATTTCTTCGAAAGAAAAATACAACTCTAACGGAAACAACAATTGCTGACTTGGCGCAGTTTTAATGGTAATATTCGCCAAATATTGTTCGTACAAAACTCGTTGGTGTGCTTTATTTTGATCTACCACCAGCATTCCCGATTTAATGGAGCTGATAATGTATTTTTTATGAAACTGATAGGTTTTAGAAGCGACTTCTTCTGCTTTTTGTTCGTGTTGAAATAAATTTCCGGTCACTTCTTCACTTTCAAACGAAATCGATGCAATTTCTTCCGTATCTGATTTTAAATCGACATATAAACTTTCCCAAGAGGCATTTTCCTTTTTAGGAAAAGAAGGCGATGAAAACGAATAACTTCCGCCACCACTATTCTTTTTAGTAGTAACCGAATGAGATTCTGACGCAAACGGATTAAAATTGGAATCCACTTGAATCAACGGCATTTCACTTTCCTTCTCGCGATAGCCGTAAGGTGTGTCCAAATTAGGATCGCGATCAAAATCCAGTACCGGAGCCACATTGAACTGCCCTAAACTATGTTTTACCGCTGAACGCAAAATAGCGTACAATGATTGTTCATCGTCAAACTTAATTTCTGTTTTAGTCGGATGAATATTGATATCAATAGTATGAGGCGGTACTTGTAAATATAAAAAATAACTCGGCTGATTACTTTCCTTGAGCAAACCTTCGTAAGCACTCATAATAGCGTGATGCAAATATGCACTTTTAATAAAACGATCGTTTACAAAGAAGAATTGTTCGTTTCTATTCTTTTTGGCAAATTCGGGTTTCCCGATAAAACCACTAATTTTTACGATTTCGGTATCTTCAGTTACGGGAACCAATTTTTCATTGGTTTTACCACCTAAAAGATTTACGATTCGTTGACGATAATTAGAAGAAGGTAAATTAAACATTTCACTTCCATTGTGAATCAACGTAAAATAAATAGAAGGATGTGCCAAAGCCACACGCTGAAATTCATCAATAACATGACGCATTTCTACAGTATCGGACTTCAAGAAATTGCGTCGCGCCGGAATGTTATAAAACAAATTTTTGACCAAAAAAGAAGTCCCTTTAGGCAAAACTGCGGCTTCCTGTGATACAAATTTACTTCCTTCAATAACGATATGCGTTCCTAATTCTTCTTGATCTTGTTTGGTTTTCAACTCCACATGTGCAATCGCCGCAATAGACGCTAAGGCTTCTCCACGAAATCCTTTGGTATGCAAATCAAATAAATCTTCCGCATGACGAATTTTAGACGTTGCATGACGTTCAAAACACAAGCGGGCATCGGTAACTGTCATACCCATGCCATTGTCGATTACTTGAATTAATGTTTTTCCGGCATCTTTCACGACCAATTTAATATCAGTTGCTTTGGCATCAATTGCGTTTTCTAACAATTCTTTGACAACAGAAGCAGGGCGTTGCACCACTTCTCCTGCCGCAATCTGATTGGCTACATGATCCGGTAAGAGTTGAATTATACTAGACATCTATTATTTTTTGAAGATCGATAAATCGAAATCAATAATATACATAAAAATTAAAAGTAAAATGAGAACGATTATCATAATTCTCATATTGAAATTACGGTTACCTCTGTGACGACTATTTACTCGAGCTTCACTCCAATGCGCACGCATATCATTATAACTTATAGCATCACGATCTTTACGAATTACGGAATCAAAATCATAAAGATTATCCATTTTCTTTCCTTCGTAATGACGTGGTGTATAGTTAAACTTTTTGTTTTTAGGCAATTTAAACGATCCTCTTCCAAATTTAAGCATAAACCGGTAATTTTTTCAAATTTAGGGATTTTTGACTGTTTTTCTCTCAATTTTTTGTTAACAAAAAATCCCGAACGAATCGGGATTATGTTCTATTGCTATTTTAGACAAAAACTATGCCTTTTTGTTTAGGTCTACCATTTTGATAGCCGCAATAGCCGCTTCGGTTCCTTTGTTTCCATGTTTACCGCCACTTCTGTCTAAAGATTGTTGCATGTTGTTATCAGTCAAAACACAAAAAACTGTCGGAACATCATACTTAATATTCAAATCTTTAATGCCTTGAGTTACGCCTTCACATACAAATTCGAAGTGCATGGTTTCCCCTTTAATCACACTCCCAATTACGATAACGCAATCTACATTTTGAGTTTCTATCATTCGTTTTGCTCCAAAAGTTAATTCAAAACTTCCCGGAACGTTCCAACGAACGATATTTTCTTCTTGTGTTCCACAATCTAACAAAGCTGCTTTTGCTCCGTTAAAAAGTCCTTCTGTAATGGTTTCATTCCATTCAGAAACAACAATCCCAAACCGAAAATCTTTCGCATTTGGGATTGTGTTTTTATCGTATTGTGATAAATTTTTATTTTCTGTAGCCATACAATCTTATTCAGTCATTGCAATGTACATATCGATATTCATTGCTTCACGAGAATTCTCGTAGTTTTCTTTAATTTTCACAAATAAACCGTGGGCTTCTTCTTTTTTATTATTCAACAACGCTAATTGAGCCGCTTTATTTAAGAATCTTGGCGTTGTATAATCATTTTCGTTAGCTTCAGCTGCTTTTTTGTAATATGAAATAGCATCTTCTACTTTATTCAATTCTGAATATGCATCACCTAAAGCTCCGTAAGCAGCTGCTTGTAAAAACATATCATCTGACTTAAATTTCAATAAAGACGTTTCTGCTTTTTGGAAATCTTTCAAATGTAAATATGACATACCTGCATAATAGTTTGCTAAGTTTCCTGTTTTTGTTCCTGAATATTCTTCAGCAACACCTACAAAACCTAACTTACCTTCCGCTCCGTTTAATGCTAATGTAAATAAAGAATCGGCAGCTTGTGTATTATTTAACGCATCATTAAAATATGATTGTGCTAAATAAATATCATTTAATGCTTTCTCTTCTTTTGGCTCAACCATAAACTTGTTATAGAAGAAATACCCTAAAGTTACCACAGCAATAGCTCCAACAACACCTAAAATAACTTTTTGATTTTTAGCTACCCAATCCTCTGCTTTATTAGCAGTTTCATCAAGGGTATTAAAAACCTCAGCCGTTGTACTGTCACCAGTTTCTACAACTTCTTCAAATTCATTTTCAACGTTCTCTTCTACTTCTTTAGGTTTAGGTGCTTTATAACCTCTTTTGTTATATGTTGCCATTTATTTTTAATTTATTGGGTGCAAAAATATAATTTTTATTGAAACCGCCATAAAAATAAATCAATTTTCATTCATTTACTACAAAAGCTTTTACTTTTTAAATAAAACTATTTTTACTTTTACCATTCTGTTTATATCTATTACTTTTGTATCCGTAACTTTTCAACTGAACGATTTCGCGTGTTTTTAAAGCAACTGACCCTTTTAAATTATAAGAACATAGACCAGCAAAATTTTGATTTTGACACTAAAATCAACTGTTTTGTAGGACGAAATGGCGTTGGCAAAACCAATATTTTAGACGCTATTTATCATTTAGCTTACGGAAAAAGCTATTTCAATCCTTTGGCGGTTCAAAATATTAAGCACGACGAAGAGTTCTTTCTTTTAGATGCGGTTTTCTTTAAAAATGACAAAGAAGAAAAAGTGTCGTGCAGTTTAAAACGCGGACAAAAGAAAATCATCAAACGCAACAATAAGGCTTACGAAAAACTATCGGAACACATCGGATTGATTCCACTAGTTATTATTTCGCCAGCTGACAATGATTTGATTGCGGAAGGAAGTGAAGTGAGACGAAAATTCATCGACGGTGTTATTTCTGTTTTAGACCAATCGTACCTCAATCAATTGTTGCAATACCAGAAATTAATTGCACAACGCAATGCTTTGCTTAAATATTTTGCATTGAACCAAACGTTTGACCAAGACACTTTAGCGATTTACAACGAACAATTGGCTCCGCTAGGCAATACTATTTTTGAAAAACGCCAACAGTTTTTAGACAATTTTATCGTGATCTTCAAGAAATATTACGATTTGATTTCCGATCAAGCGGAGACTGTGAATTTGGTTTATCAATCGCAATTGAGCGAAGATTCGTTAGAAAATTTATTGCAAAATGGCATAGCCAAAGATAGAGCCGCTCAATACACAAACTTCGGTATTCATAAAGACGATTTAAGTTTTGAAATTAGCGGTTATCCCATTAAAAAATTTGGTTCGCAAGGCCAACAAAAATCTTTTTTAATCGCACTAAAGTTGGCCCAATTTGAATTCATTAAAGAAAAAAGCGGCGAATTACCGTTGCTTCTGTTTGATGATATTTTCGACAAACTAGATGAATTCCGCGTAGCAAAGATTATAAACATGGTCAACAACGATACTTTCGGACAAATTTTTATTTCGGACACGCATAGCGATAGAACGGAAAAAATTGTGCAACAAACACACCAATCGTATAAAATTTTCAATTTGTAAATAAGGTTCAATTCTTATTTTTACCTTTGATTTTTCAATTGCATCAACATGAATATCCAAAATCACTTTTCGTTAAAAAACTACAATACTTTTGGCATTGAGGCTTTTGCTCAAGCTTTTACCGCTGTAACTTCCGTAAACGAACTCAAAGAAGTTCTTGAAAACCAAAAAGATATTTTTGTTTTGGGTGGTGGCAGCAACATGCTTTTAACGCAAGACATTCATAAATTAGTGGTTCACGTAGCACTAAAAGGAATTGAGATTGTAGACGAAAACGAAGATTTTGTTTGGGTTAAAGCCAATGCAGGCGAAAATTGGCACGAATTTGTTTTGTGGTGCATCAAACACAACTTTGGCGGATTAGAAAACCTTTCGCTTATTCCCGGCAATGTGGGCACAACACCTATTCAAAATATTGGTGCTTATGGCAAAGAAATCAAAGATTCGCTTTTTACTTGCGAAGCCATTGCTATTGAAACTTTAGAAAACAGCACTTTTACCAACGAAGAATGTCGCTTTGGTTATCGCGAAAGTATTTTCAAAAACGAATTGAAAGACCAATTCATCATTACTGCCGTGACTTTCAAACTAACGAAAAACAATCACGTTTTAAATACATCTTACGGAGCAATTGACGCAGAATTGGAAAAAATGAACATTACCAATCCTACTATCAAAGATATTAGTGATGCTGTTATTGCAATTAGAAGCAGTAAATTACCGAACCCAAAAGAATTAGGAAACAGTGGAAGCTTTTTCAAAAATCCGATAATTACTAAAGAACAATACGAAAAAACAGCCACTCAATTTCCGGATATGCCACATTATAAAGTCTCGGAAACCGAAGTTAAAGTTCCTGCCGGATGGTTGATTGAGCAAGCCGGTTTTAAAGGAAAACGCTTTGGCGATGCCGGAATTCATAAAAATCAAGCCTTAGTTTTAGTTAATTATGGCAATGCAACCGGACAAGAGATTTTGGAGGTTTCGAAAAACATTCAACAAACGATTTTTGAACAATTCGGAATTGCTATTGAAGCTGAAGTTAACATCATCTAAAGAAAAAAGACGATAGAAAAAAGAGAATAGATCCTTAAAAATATTGATAGTATTTTAAATCAAAAATCTCTATTCATAAATCATTTTTCTTTTGTAAATTTGCATTCAAATAGAATTATCATGAAACTAGCATTACTTACCATAGGATTATTATTATTAGCAGTTGCCGGAATTGCCATTAAAATTTGGGGTAAAAAAGACGGGAAATTTGCCGGAACTTGCGCTAGTCAAAGTCCGTTTTTAAATCAAGAAGGAGAATCTTGCAGTTTTTGCGGAAGAACTCCGGACCAATACAAAGATTGCAACGAAACTAGTCATTCAGCCTAATTTCTCTTCACTTTTATGCTTATTCTACTCAACACCTTGCTTATTGGATTTGGTGCTATCGCTTTTATTCAATTAGTTTACTACGTATTTATTTTTGGGAAATTTTCATTTACCAAATCACAAACAGCGACCCCTAAAAATGTACCGGTTTCTGTAATTGTTTGTGCCAAAAACGAAGCCGAAAACATTCAAAAATACATCCCGTTATTGTTATCGCAAAACTATCCGGCTTACGAATTGGTTTTAATTGACGATGCTTCCAGCGACGAAACTCGCGATTTGTTTGAAGCCATTGAAAAGCAACACAATTTCGTTAAATTGGTCAAAGTAGATAACAACGAGGCTTTTTGGGGCAACAAAAAATACGCTTTGACTTTAGGTATTAAGGCTGCTAAAAACGAATACTTATTATTCACTGATGCTGATTGTTATCCGCAATCGCAAAACTGGATTGCCGAAATGACGGCTCATTTTACCTCAACCAAAACCATTGTTTTAGGTTATGGCGCTTACGAAAAAGTTAAAAATTCGTTTTTAAATAAAATCATCCGCTTTGAAACGCTTTTAACAGCAACTCAATATTTTGCCTGGGCAAAACTAGGAAAACCTTACATGGGAGTAGGTCGAAATTTAGCCTATAAAAAAGACGAATTCTTTAGAGTTCGCGGTTTTATGGACCACATGCAAGTTCGTTCCGGTGATGACGATTTATTCATCAATCAGGTGGCAAGCGGAAGCAATACGGACATTTGTTTTTCAGAAGCAAGCTTTACCTATTCTATGCCAAAAACCAAATTCAAAGATTGGTTCAACCAAAAAAGAAGACATGTTTCTACTGCCAAATTATACAAATCATTCGATAAATTTCAATTGGGATTATTCTTTGTCTCTCAATTTTTATTCTTCGTTTTAGCGGTATTACTTTTAGCATTGCAATTCCAGTGGATGATTGTGGTTGGAATTATAGTTTTTCGCTATATTTTCGCTTGGATTTCATTAGGCTTTGCCGCAGGAAAATTAAAAGAGAAAGATGTCATGTATTGGTTTCCATTCATTGAAATTTTCCTTATCTTCACTCAATTAAACGTTTTTATCACTAATCTTTTTTCAAAACCGGTTCATTGGAAGTAAATTCGGAAATCATACAGCGTAATATTGAAAAGGCCAAAGAAGGCGACCAAGTGGCTTTCACTTTTCTTTTGGATTTCTACTGGAATGAAGTCTATGGTTTTATGCTGAAACGCACCGAAAACGAACATGATGCAGAAGATATTGTGATTGAAACTTTCGCTAAAGCTTTTGATAAAATTTCGAATTACAATCCGGAATATGGTTTTAATACGTGGCTAATTGCGATTGCAAAAAATGTTCATATCGACATGTTGCGCAAAAAAAAATCTTCTTTATTTGTTGACATGAACGATGACGAAAACAACAATAGTTTTAATGTTGCCGATGACACACCCAGTGCTGAAGACGATTTAATCACAGAACAAAATCTTTCGCAACTACTCAATCACATCAAAACCTTAAAACCTGCTTATCAAGAAGTTATTCAATTGCGCTATTTTCAAGAAATGAGCTATCAGGAAATGGCTGATATCTTGGATGAACCTTTGAATAATATCAAAATTAAACTTTTGCGTGCCAAAAAACTTTTGGCAGAAACCATCACCAAAAAGAAAAAAGCTTAAACACAATCTTAACTATTGTTTCTTGAATTCTTCTTATCTTTGCCTTTCAAACACATTTGAGTATGAATACAGAAACAGAAAGTGTTTTTCCTCCAAGAGAAGCTAAACCGAAATGGTTACGCGTAAAGCTGCCAACCGGTAAAAAATATACCGAATTAAGAGGTCTTGTTGACAAATACAAACTAAATACGATTTGTACATCAGGTAGTTGTCCTAATATGGGCGAATGCTGGGGTGAAGGTACGGCAACATTCATGATTTTAGGAAATATTTGTACGCGTTCTTGCGGATTTTGTGGTGTTAAAACCGGAAGACCTGAAGATGTGGATTGGGAAGAACCGGAAAAAGTAGCGCGTTCAATTAAATTAATGAATATCAAACACGCTGTAATCACTAGTGTGGATCGCGATGATATCAAAGATATGGGTTCTATCATTTGGGCAGAAACGGTAAAGGCTATCCGAAGAATGAATCCGACAACTACTTTAGAAACATTGATCCCTGATTTTCAAGGGGTAGAAAAAAATATTGACCGAATTATTGCCGTTGCTCCGGAAGTAGTTTCGCACAATATGGAAACCGTTCGTCGATTAACGCGTGAAGTCCGTATCCAAGCAAAATACGACAGAAGTTTAGAAGTATTGCGTTATTTAAAAGAACAAGGTATCAACAGAACGAAATCGGGAATCATGCTTGGTTTAGGAGAAACAGAAGAAGAAGTGATTCAAACCTTACACGATTTAAAAGACGCTAAAGTAGATATTGTTACTATTGGTCAATACTTGCAACCGAGTAAAAAACACTTACCTGTAAAAGAGTTTATCACTCCGGAGCAATTTGAAAAATACGAAAAAATAGGAAAAGAATTAGGTTTCAGACATGTGGAGAGCGGTGCTTTAGTGCGTTCTTCTTATCATGCTGAAAAACATATTCATTAAGCGATTTCTATTGTGAATATAGAACAACTGACAGCTAGTTTTCATGCTCACAGAAATCCTGAAAAGAGCTTGCAAATGGAAAATTATATGAAAAATAATTTTCCATTTTTAGGTATTCAAACACCTATACGTAACACACTTCAAAAACCTTTTCTACAAAATCTTAAGAGCGAAAAGGAAATTGATTGGGATTTAGTTCACGGACTTTGGAACGAAAAAGAACGTGAATTTCAATATGTTGTGATTGATTATTTAATTGCTAAAAAAAAACAACTCACACCAACTGATCTCAACCTTATCAAGCAATTAATCAGCACTAAATTCTGGTGGGATAGTGTCGACTTGTTAGCGAGTCATCTTGTGGGTTTTATATTCCAACATTTTCCGGAAGCACAAGAAGAAATTTTGCAATGGGCTACTTCAGAGAATTTGTGGTTGAGAAGAACCAGTATCATTTGTCAATTAAAATCGAAATCAAATACGAATACCGCTTTTCTAACTCAAACTATCACTTCTAATTTAAATAGTAACGAATTTTTTATCAATAAAGCTATTGGCTGGGCATTAAGGGAATATTCAAAATCAGATCCTAAATGGGTTTCTGAATTCATTGAAAAACATTCTTTGCATTCTCTCAGTAAAAAAGAAGCCAGTAAACATCTATAATATTATGTCACAAAAAATAAAAATAGCTATAAACGGTTTTGGTCGTATTGGCCGAAATCTCTTCCGATTACTCATCAATCATCCTTCTATAGAAGTGGTTGCTATCAATGATATTGCCGACAATAAAACCATGAGTCATTTGTTGAAGTATGACAGCATTCACGGTATTTTATCCAACGATATTCAATACAACGACGACGGAATTTTGATCGACGGGAAATTGGTTTACTTCTTCCATGAAAAAGAAATTAAAAAGTTAAATTGGAAAGATTTAGCCATTGATTTTGTGGTAGAATCGACTGGGAAATTTAAAACCCAAGAATTAGCTTTACAACATATTGATGCGGGTGCCAAAAAAGTTATTTTATCGGCTCCACCGGAAGACGAAAAAATTAAAACCATTGTGTTAGGCGTGAACGAACATTTGGTTGACGGAACAGAATTAGTCATTTCTAACGCCAGCTGTACCACAAACAATGCTGCACCCATGATTAAGGTCATCAAAGAATTATGCGATATTGAACAAGCCTATATCACTACGGTTCACTCCTACACTACCGACCAAAGCTTACACGATCAGCCTCATAAAGATTTGAGAAGAGCTCGCGGAGCAGCACAATCTATTGTTCCTACAACAACAGGAGCTGCCAAAGCATTGACTAAAATTTTCCCGGAATTGAACGAAAAAATGGGCGGATGTGGTATTCGTGTTCCTGTTCCCGATGGTTCGTTAACCGATATTACGTTTAATGTACAACGCGAAGTGAGCATTGATGAAATTAATCAGGCTTTTAAAAAAGCTTCGGAAACCAATTTGAAAGGCATTTTAGCCTATACGGAAGACCCAATTGTTTCGGTAGATGTTATTGGAAATACTAATTCTTGTTTATTTGATGCTCAATTAACGTCTGTGATTGATAAAATGGTAAAAGTGGTAGGTTGGTATGATAATGAGATCGGATATTCTTCCCGATTGATCAATTTGATTAATTTTATAGCTACCAAATAATTTTTTCATATATTTATATTCCATTTTGCACAATCAAAATAAGAATCACTCTAATTCCTTAAAAATAAAGTATTTGAGAACAGTACTATTTTTGTTAGCTTGTCTTCTCTTTCCATTATTTGGAAAATCTCAGGCTTTATACAAAGAGGTCGCTCAAATTAATGATAGTGTTGATTATTACTTAGAAATAGCCATTTTTAATAAAGAAGACAAGAAGTCTTTCAATAAGGCTATTTTTTATACTGAAAAAGCTATTGACTTTGCAAAAAACAACAATCTTCAAAACAAAATGGGCGATTGTTATTTGGTTTTAGGCGGAATATATTTTGAAATTCAAAAAGTTGACGATGCTATAGATAATTACATCAGAAGTATTAATTCATACGGAAAAAATGTTCCGAAATCTAATTTAGCTTTGGCTTACTATAACTTAGGAAAATGCTATATTGCTAAAAACAAACCGGAACTTTCCGATATTTATTTCAAAAAGGCTTCGCTTATTTTCCAAGAACTCAATTTTACTGATGCCATCGAATTGATTAATCTTCAAAAAGGAATTCTGTTCGCCGAAAAAGGAAAAACAAAAGAAGCAACCGGTATTTTCAAAAAAATCATCCATAATTCAAGTGAGAACGACGCACTATTGGAAACCCGAATTGAAGCTTATTACCAATTAGCGCTGCTAGAGTTTAAGTCTGAAAATTACAAAGAAAGTATTTCTCTACTGGACAAAGCACTTAAATTAAATACCGAGGGTGTCAACAATTTAAGCTTACAAAAAAAGATTTTAAAGCAAATCAGCGATACTTATAAAGCTAATGCTAATTATGAAAAATCGTATGATTATTTAACAAAATACGTCACCATTACAGATTCTCTAGGCAATTTTTACAGCAACTATGTCAATGAAAATGCTTATGATAGAATTCAGTTTGAAAAACAACTTAAAACCATTGAGCTTCTTGACAAAGAGAAAAAAAGCCAGCAAAAGACTCTTCGTTTTTCTAAACTCATCAGTATTTTAAGTATTGCTTTAATCTCTATTCTTTCACTTTTAAGTTTGTCACTTTACAAGAACAACAAGATAAGAATTAGTACTAATAAGTTACTGCAGGACAAAAATGAAGAGCTTATTGAAGAAAAAGAAAAAGTAGAAAAAGCATCAAAGGCTCGTGCCGAATTTATGGCGACAGTCAGTCACGAATTACGTACACCTTTAAATGCAATTAACGGGATTACCTATTTACTGCTTCAGGAAAAGCCAAGAGCAAATCAATTGAATTATTTGAAATCGTTAGAATTTTCGGGAAACTATCTTTTAAATTTTATCAACGATATTCTTGAGATCAACCGTTTAGAATCTGATAAGGCTAGGGTTGAAAAAATCAGTTTCAACATTCATGAATTAACGACAAATATTCGCAATTCTTTTAACGAATTCATTCTGGAAAATAAAGTAGACTGCCGCCAAGACATTGATAAATCTATAGAGCATTATCTCATAGGTGATCCTACAAAACTTTCGCAGGTCATTATCAATTTGATGAATAATGCTATTAAGTTTACTAAAAATGGTGATGTTTGGTTTACAGTTAAAAAACTGAGTGAAGATTTTCAGACCATAAAACTATATTTCGAAATAAAAGATAACGGAATTGGAATTCCAAAGGACAAACAAGAATCTATTTTTGAGAGCTTCAGTCAGGGTTCCGTAGAAATTAATAGAACTTATGGAGGAACGGGATTAGGACTTTCTATTGTTAAGAAAATTTTAGAGCTATTAGGCACTGAAATTCACTTAGAAAGTGATACTAAAAAAGGAACTTCTTTTAGTTTTGAATTAAAGTTTGAAAAGGGAGATGTTCTTTCTAATGAAGAAATTTACGATTTGTATCTGGACGAGCAATGCTTTAAAGAAAAAAATATTTTATTGGTTGAAGACAATAAAATCAATCAGATGATAACCATCAAAATGTTAGAGAAAAAAGGAGTTCATTGTACGGTAATTGACAACGGAGAAGAAGCTATAGAAATGCTAAAAACCAGTACATTTGATTTAGTTTTGATGGATGTTCATTTACCGGGAATCAACGGAACTGAAGCTACGGCGGAAATTCGAAAATTCAACAGCACTACTCCGATTATTGCTTTAACAGCTATTTCTTTAAATGAAAACAGAGAAATGTTATTATCTTTCGGAATGAATGATGTGATTACCAAACCATTCATTCCTGATAATTTTTATGCTGTTATCTCAGAATATTTTAATACTCCAAAATAAGTTTTTGAATCAAGTTTCTCACATGAGGTTCTGCTTTTTTAGCAGCTTCCAAAACTTCCTCATGATTTACTTCGGTTATATTTTCTTCGTCTCCCATATCGGTAATTACAGAAACACCAAAGCATTCCATATTCATGTGACGAGCTACAATTACTTCCGGAACCGTTGACATTCCAACGCAATCAGCCCCCAATACTTTCACCATTTTATATTCTGCTAGCGTTTCAAAAGTTGGCCCTTGTAAAGCTAAATAAACACCTTCTTTTAAATCAATCTGTAAAGACTCAGCAATTGCTTTTGCTTTTCCCATCATCTTTTTAGAATAAGGTTCGCTCATATTTAAAAATCGCGGTCCGAAACGTTCATCATTTTTTCCTCTTAATGGATGTCCCGGCATCATATTAATATGATCTTTAATCATCATCACGTCGCCTACTTTAAAAGTTGGATTTACTCCACCTGAAGCATTGGAAACAATCAGTTTTTCAATTCCTAAATATTTCATTACTCTAACCGGAAACGTTACTTCGTGCATTTCATAGCCCTCATAATAATGAAAACGACCTTGCATAGCCAAAACTTTTTTATTACCAATCGTTCCAAACAGTAATGCTCCTTTGTGACCTTCTACTGTTGAAACCGGAAAATGCGGTATTTCTTTGTATGAAATTGTATATTCTACAGCTATATCATCAGCAAAACCTCCCAATCCAGAGCCTAAAATAATTCCGTATTCCGGTTGAAATTGATTCGTTTTATCTTTTAAAAAAGCAACGGTTTCTTGAACTTTATCCCACATAATCATGTATTAATTTATCGAATTGATCTTGATTTTCTATAATTTCAATAGTAATAGGCAAATACCATAATTGATTGGCTCCTATTTTATCCTGCAAACGCATATAATCTTTTTCCGTTGTTACAATTTTTCGTCCTTTGGCTGTTGCTAAAATAGTTTCGATATCTTTTTCAGAGAACGAATGATGATCCGGAAACAACAAAACGTCATCGGTATCTTTTTTCAGAAAATTGATAAAACTGGTTGGATTAGCAATTCCGGCAACAATCAACTTACTTTCCTGTACTTCTTCAATTTTAATTTTCTGATTGTTGTTCCATAAAAAGGTATCATACACAATTTTACTAAAGAAAACAGGAACATCTACATTTAATTCCTTGCGAATATTTTGCATCGCAATTTCAGAAATATCATCTGGACATTTAGTGACAATTATCACATTAGCACGTTTTTTTCCGAAAGAAGGTTCACGTAAATTCCCAAAAGGCAAAATATAATCTTGAGTAAACAAATGATTATAATCGGTTAACAAAATATAAAAACCTGCTTTTACTTTTCTATGTTGAAAAGCGTCGTCAAGTAAAATAATTTCAGGGTGAATCTTCTCTTGTAATTCTTCAATTCCGTGTCTTCGATCAGCATCAACCGCAACTGTAATATCTTTAAATTTTGAAAAAAACTGAAACGGTTCATCACCGATACTTAAAGCTGTTGCTTTTTCATCAGCAAGAATAAATCCTTTGGTCTTTCGTCCATAACCTCTACTTAAAGTGGCTACTTTTATATTTTCTAAGAGGCGAATCAAATATTCGATATGAGGCGTTTTTCCGGTTCCGCCTACGCTTAAATTCCCAACAGCAATGATTGGCAACGAAAAAGAATAGCTTTTAAACCAACCTTTGTCATAAAAAATATTGCGACAATAGGTTGTTAACCAATATATCAATCCTAAAGGGAAAAGAAATTTTCGTAATAAATTCATAAGTACGAAGGTAATTATTTAAAGGAAAAGACTTAAAGATTAATTTCTATTTCTTTAAATAAATCATATTTTTGTAAGCCCCAAAGACAGAATCAACCTCTTTTATTTTTTTCTGTAAAAAATAAAGACTATGAAATATCTTTTACTGCTTTTTTACCTTTTTAATTTTTGCATTTATTCCTTTGCTCAGGAAAAAGGAAATACAAAGTTTGATAGTATTTTTAATGCTACTGCTATTACTATTGCAGCTCATGATCCTGAAAAAGCTTTTTTGATTGCAGATTCTTTATATCAGAATTCTCCGGAACCGATACATAAGTTAAAAGCGTTGATGCTTACTTCTGATTTACATCAACAAACAGGAGACAATAAGTCTGCTATCCTTTATGCGTTGAAAGCAAAAGAAATTGCCGACCAAAATAAAATCTATGAATGGCAAGCCAGAATATATGGTTTTCTTTCTACTCAATACCGATTGATAGGGTTAACAAATGAAGGAAGAAAATTTCTTGAAAAAGGTTTGAACTCCAGTAAACTCATACCAAAAGAAAATACCAAAAATTTGTATTTGTCTATGGTTTATCAGGAAGAAACATATTATTCTATTCTGGACGAAAATTTCACACAAGCAGAAGAATATGCTACTAGAGCAGAAGAATATTTAACTAAACTTCCTGAAGGGAATACAAAAAAATACTTTTTTGCGACAAATAAATCATTACTTGGAAAAGTATATTTACATCTTAACAAATCTGATACTGCATTACAATCTTTTCAGGACGCACTATCAATGTTAAATGATATTCTTTCTGACGATTCTTCTTTAAAAGGAATGATATATTCGGGAATAGGACAGGCTTATTTTCAAAAGAATGAAACTGTTTTGGCTAAAGAATATTTAACTAAAGCAGAAAGTATCGCTGACTCTTCTGATTCTTCGAGTTTAAAACTAGAAGTATACAAAACTTTAGCCGAATATTATAAAGAGTCGTTAACCTATAATGCGGAAAAAAATTCATTTTATAATGACAAATATTTAAAGGTTTACGAAAAAAGTGAAGCCAACAAAAAAAAGGTAATGCTCGATCTTATCGATTCTCTTAAGACAACTCATAAAAAAGGAATTACCCAATACAAATACATTCTTCTAATATCGCTGAGCTTACTTTTAATAATTATCTTCATCTCCTTTTTTTGGTTCCAAAGAAAAAGAAAGAAAGATTTTTTACGATTTAAAAATGTTCTTAACAATCTACATGAAAGAGATAAAAAGCAGTTAGCTATTATACGTGATTTGAAAAACCAGCTAAATGAAAATAATCTGCAAGAAGATTTGGAAGATCCGAATAAAAAAGTTGTAAGGAAAAATCAGATGCCTGAAAAAACCAAACTCAAAATTCTTGAAGGCTTAAAACAATTTGAAGAAGGTGAAAATTATTTAAAGAATAATTTTTCCCTTCCTTCTTTAGCTAGTAAACTCAATACAAATACAAAATATTTATCCATCATTTTAAACGAGTATTACAATAAAGATTTTAATAATTATCTGAATGAATTACGGATTAATTACATCATCAGAAAACTTAAGAACAATGCGCAATACAGACAATATAAATTAAGTTATCTGGCTGAAAAAAGTGGCTTCTCTTCACATAGTAAATTTTCCGCTGTTTTCAAGTCAATAACAGGATTTCCTCCTTCCGATTTTATAAAATTCTTAGAATCAGAAGGCGAAACAATATAATTCAAAAGAATAGCTCTTTTTATACTATCCAAATTACGGAAAACGGACAGTAGAACTATAGGAATTTCGGGCAACATAGACATATTTTTGCAAGATTAATTGAAAATATATTAATTTGGTAATTCCTATAAATAATGAAAAAAATCTACTTTTTTTTAATTCTCTTTTTACTCAATTTTTTCACACTTCAATCCCAAACCGTAGACTATATTTACTCTAATTTTGGCGGATACTGGGAATCTGGTGTTGGAAATTTGAATCCAACAAATCCTAATAATCATCACGAATTATTAGCTTTTAGATTTTCATCTACTGTGTACTCAACAGGAGTTAACAACGCTCTTTTGGATGCTAATGGTGTGACTTATGCTAATACAACGTACAAGGCTTTACCAGTACAAGATGGTTCCTTTCCTACATCTCCTGGCAGTGGAGGTCCTTTATTATTTGCTATCGGTTCTATGTGGGACGGTAGCACAAGTATCGCTCAAGAGCCTGGTCCTTTCACAACTCCACCTCTATTTTCAGAAATGCTAAATAACGGAGCTAACGGACTTGACTTAGGAACAGCCATTACAAATATTCCTGGAAATGCAGCTCCCTTAGACTTTTTACTATCCTCAATTCCTGATTTGAGTATGATTGCCGATGGTATTCCTGATATTGTGGTAAGTCAATTGGCTCAACCCAGTTCTACATTAGACGCCATCTATTTTGAAGATGCTTCCGGTAACTTGGTGGGTAATGTCCTAACTATAGATTTTTCCAATGGTTCAAATACTCCGGATTTAGGAACTTGGGCTGCTGATTTTTACAACCCTAATACTGGTCTTTCTAATGGTCCTTCTTTTGTTAACTCAACAAGACCTATTAAGCTATGGGCGAGAGATGCTTCTGCTTTTGGAATTAACTCTTCCAACTACATGAACGTAGCACGCCTTCGTTATGATCTTGGTGGTACAAGTGACCCTGCTTTCATTGCTTACAATTCAGCATTCATTTCTGTTTTTGAAGTAGTAGATGATGAAGTTACTACAAGTTATAACACTCCGGTAGTTATTGATGTTTTAGGAAATGACACTGTAGCATTACCTGTTACTGTAACGATTTTCAGCACTCCTTCAAGTGGTACGGTAAGTGTTGATCCGGCTACTAACGAAATAACATATACTCCTGATCCTGGTTTTTCAGGAACAGTTACTTTCGAATACGAAGTTTGTCAAGGTGCTGCTTGTGACACGGCAACCGTTACCGTTACCGTGGAAAACAATGTCGAAGCCAATAACGATACTTTCACATTCGATGGAAACGATACAACTAGTGTTCTCAATAA